>CANQEC010000367.1 GCA_947594335.1 uncultured Lachnospiraceae bacterium | reverse complement strand
GGATTGTATTAAGCGGTAAAAACGAGTAGAATAGTTCAGGTTATATAAGACAGAGAATGCCTGCTGATTTATTCATACAGATCGGTCTGGCAAGCGGGCCTGCCGTCTGCTCCTTCATGGAGATGGGGCTCTCATAATAACATAAAAAAATTGGAGGAATTAAAATGCTGGATATTAAATTTGTAAGAGAAAATCCAGAAGCTGTCCGGGAGAATATAAAGAAGAAATTTCAGAATGAAAAACTTCCGATGGTAGATGAAGTTCTTGAACTGGATAAGAAAAACAGAGAAATAAAAAAAGAAGTTGAAGCGCTGCGGGCAAACAGAAATAAGATTTCCAAACAGATCGGCGCTCTGATGGCGCAGGGAAAGAAAGAAGAAGCTGAGGCTGTCAAAAAACAGGTGACGGAAAATGCCCAGAGAATGGCTCAGCTTGATAATGAGGAGCGCGAGACGGAGGAGAAGATCAGAAAGATCATGCTGGTTATTCCGAATATCATTGATCCGTCCGTTCCGATCGGAAAAGATGACAGCGAGAATGTGGAAGTCCAGAGATATGGGGAGCCGGTGGTTCCGGATTTTGAAATTCCGTATCACACGGAGATCATGGAGAAATTCAACGGAATTGATATGGACGCGGCCGGCCGTGTCGCGGGCAATGGCTTCTATTACCTGATGGGGGATGTCGCGAGACTTCACTCTGCAATTCTTTCCTATGCGCGGGATTTCATGATCGGAAGGGGATTTACGTACTGTATTCCGCCGTTTATGATCCGAAGCAACGTTGTGACAGGTGTGATGAGCTTTGCGGAAATGGACGCAATGATGTACAAAATCGAGGGAGAGGATCTTTATCTGATCGGTACAAGTGAACATTCCATGATTGGAAAATTTATCGATACGATCCTCAAAGAGGAGGATCTCCCCTATACGCTGACAAGCTATTCTCCGTGCTTCCGCAAAGAAAAAGGAGCGCACGGAATTGAGGAGAGAGGAGTTTACCGCATTCATCAGTTTGAGAAGCAGGAAATGATCGTCGTCTGCAAGCCGGAGGACAGCATGATGTGGTTCGATAAGCTGTGGCAGAACACGGTTGATTTTTTCCGCACGCTGGATATTCCGGTTCGTACGCTGGAGTGCTGCTCGGGGGACCTGGCGGATCTGAAGGTAAAATCTGTTGATGTTGAGGCGTGGTCTCCGCGTCAGAAGAAATATTTTGAGGTTGGAAGCTGTTCGAATCTCGGAGATGCTCAGGCGAGAAGACTGAAGATCCGCGTGAACGGAAAATCCGGGAAGTATCTTGCACACACATTGAATAATACTGTGGTTGCACCGCCGCGCATGCTGATCGCATTCCTTGAGAACAATCTGAATGCGGACGGAAGCGTAAAAATCCCGGAGGCGCTGCGTCCTTATATGGGAGGCATGGAGCTGATTGAGGTAAAGAAAAAATAAACAGAGATTTTCGAGGCAGACACCCATGCCCTGTTTATCAGGGCAGCAGGTGTTTCTGCCCTGCAGATAAAACGAATATCGAAAGGGAGAGGCGATGCATTCATATCTCAGGTCAATAGGATTTGGTAAAATCAGAAAGGAATCCGAACTGGAGGAGATTCTGGAAGATGTCTACAGGAATTATGAGCATCGAAATGTAGTGAAAAAGGAAGAGGAAGGCGCTTTCCTTGAAATGTCGAGAAGCTTTGGCACGGATATGGGAATCAGGCTTTGCGGGATGCTCGATGAGGCAGGTTTTCATCGACAGTATTATTTTCCGTATTATACAGGGAGCGGGATCACGACATCGGAAGAAATTTCCATTGAAAAAAGAGCGGGAGGAGACTCTTTTGCCGGCATCTGCGACGATGGAAGAGTCGGAGCGTCTCTTATCTTTTATGTGCAGAATCCCTCCGCGTATCATAAGGAGATGAACCTGGATTTCCTGAAGGGAAGGGGAATGACGACTACGTTTACAGGACTTTCTTTAAGCGGAACAATCATTCTTCCTGTCCGAAAGGATGAGAAAAGAGAGGAAGACCGGCGGCAGGGCCTGGTGAAAAGAAACAATCTCCTGACGGCCGCCAAGAATGGGGATCAGGAAGCGATTGAGAGCCTTACAATCGAAGACATGGATCTTTATTCGATGATCTCACGAAGGATTGAAAAAGAGGATGTTCTTTCCATTGTAGACACCAGCTTTATGCCGTACGGCATGGAGTGTGATCAGTACCAAATCATAGGAAATATCAACTATTACACGAAGACGATGAATCAGTATACGGGAGAATATGTCTACCAGATGAACCTTGAATGCAATGATATGAATTTTGATGTTTGTATCAATGCGGAAGATCTGCTCGGAGATCCTGCCGAGGGAAGAAGATTCAGAGGCGGAATCTGGCTGCAGGGGCAGGTGAATTTTGAGTAAAAAAACCTTGCTATTTTGCGGAAAATATAGTATGCTAATTTCTAGCTGTTTAACAGCCTTACGTTCCTATAGCTCAGCAGGATAGAGCGTTCGCCTCCTAAGAGAACCAAGAGCGTTCGCCTTTTTACGGGGGCCTCCCAAAAATTTAATAAATGTCTGCGTAGCTCA
>CANQEC010000366.1 GCA_947594335.1 uncultured Lachnospiraceae bacterium | reverse complement strand
ATTTAATAGTTATAAAATATTTAATAAAATAACAAAAAGTATGAAGAAGCTGAAGGATAGTCGTTTGTAAAGCAGAGATTATTGATTCAGCTTCTTGCCATTTCTGCGAGGTGGATTTTATGAGGAGCGATACGATCGCGGCTATTTCAAGCGCGGTGTCGGATTCAGGCATCGGGATTGTGAGGATCAGCGGTCCAAAGTCTTTTGATGTGATAGACCGGATTTACCGGTCTGGAAAAGGAAAAAAGAAGCTCTCGGAAGAAAAGTCACATACGATTCACTATGGATATATAGAGGACGACGGGAATGCGGTCGATGAAGTGCTTGTCATGATCATGCGCGGTCCCGGTACATTTACGGCTGAGGACACGGTAGAGATAGACTGCCATGGCGGAGTCTGCGCGATGAAAAGGATACTGGAGACCGTGATTAAAAACGGAGCGCGCCCGGCCGAACCGGGAGAATTTACGAAGAGGGCGTTTTTGAACGGAAGAATCGATCTCTCCCAGGCCGAGGCTGTCATGGATGTGATTCAGGCAAAAAATGAATACGCTCTGAAAAATTCGGTCAGTCAGCTGAAAGGTTCAGTCAGAGAGGAAATAGCAAAGCTCAGGGGAGAGATCCTTTATCATATCGCCCGTATAGAGGCGGCGCTTGATGATCCCGAACATATCAGTCTTGACGGATACAGCCAGGAGGCCGGAGACGATATCGCGCGGATGCAGAAAACGATTGAGCGTCTGATCTCTACGGCGGATAACGGAAGAATCTTGAAGGAAGGAATCAGGACGGTCATTGCGGGACGGCCAAATGCCGGAAAATCGTCGGTTTTGAACGCGCTCCTCGGGGAAGACAGGGCGATTGTCACGGAGATTGCCGGTACGACGAGAGACACGCTGGAGGAAACGATCAATCTTGGGGGAGTCACGCTGATCATCACGGATACGGCAGGGATCAGGGAGACGGAAGATGTCGTGGAGAAGATCGGAGTCGGGAAGGCGAAGGAGAAGCTGGAGAACGCGGACCTGGTGCTGTATGTCGTTGATTCCTCAGAACGGCCGGATGAGAATGACGAGACAATTATCCGGATGCTGAAAGATAAAAAGACGATCATACTTCTGAATAAATCGGACATGGAGACGGTGACGACAAAAGAGATGATCGAGGAGATGATCAGCCGTGTGCATGGATCCTGTACCGGGGAAACAAAGAGTGAAGAGAGAAGCGGCTGTCCCATACTGTGCGTCTCGGCACTTGAAGGGACGGGGATCGATCTGCTTGAGAACCTGCTGAAGGAAATGTTTTATCAGGGAGCGATACCTTCCGACAATGAGGTATGCATCACAAATATGAGGCATAAAGCTCTGCTCATGGATGCGAAAGACAGCCTGCAGAGGGTGCAGGAGAGTATTTCTCTTGGAATGCCGGAGGATTTTCTGACAATAGATCTGATGGGAGCCTGTGAGGCTCTGGGAGGTATTACAGGAGAGACGTCTTCCGAGGATGTGATCGACGAGATATTTGGAAAATTCTGTCTGGGGAAATAGAACACAGTACAGCCGGAAATTCCGGAGCCGGTGAAACAGAAGGTCTGCCAGACAGGATATGGCTGCAGTATGTGATTGTGGGATGTGGACTGAAGAAAACAGAGAATACGGAAAAGGTGCTGAATTATGAAAAGAGTGGAAGAATGGACGGATGTCGTTGTCGTGGGAGCCGGGCATGCCGGATGCGAGGCTGCGCTCGCCTGCGCCCGGCTGGGGATGGAAACGGTTCTTTTTACGGTCAGTGTTGACAGTATCGCGATGATGCCGTGCAATCCGAATATAGGCGGCAGCTCGAAGGGACATCTGGTGAGGGAAGTTGACGCGCTCGGCGGTGAGATGGGAAAAAATATCGACAGGACATTTATTCAGTCGAAAATGCTGAATCTGTCGAAAGGACCTGCCGTACATTCTCTGAGAGCGCAGGCGGACAAGGCGGAGTATTCGAGAAGCATGAGAAAGGTGCTTCAGGAGACGGAACATCTGAAGATCAGACAAATGGAAGTGACGGAGCTGATCGTGGAGGAGGGAGTTCTGACAGGCGTCAGAACTTATTCGGGAGCGGTTTATCACTGCAGGGCCTGTATCCTCTGTACAGGGACGTATTTGAAAGCCAGGTGCATTTACGGAGACGTCAGCACATACACGGGACCGAACGGTCTCCAGGCGGCAAATTATCTGACGGATTCTCTAAAGGCGCACGGCGTGAAGATGTACCGTTTCAAGACAGGAACTCCCGCAAGGATAGACAGAAGATCCATTGATTTTTCTAAAATGGAGGAGCAGAAAGGGGATGAGCGCGTCGTACCGTTCTCATTTGAGACAGATCCGGAAACGGTGCAGATTCCTCAGATTTCCTGCTGGCTCACCTACACGAACGAGGAGACTCACCGCATCATACGGGAAAATCTGGATCGTTCGCCTCTGTATTCCGGAATGATCGAGGGAACGGGACCGAGATATTGTCCTTCAATTGAGGATAAAGTAGTTAAATTTTCAGATAAAAACAGGCATCAGGTGTTTATAGAGCCGGAGGGAGTTCATACAAACGAGATGTATGTGGGAGGAATGTCCAGCTCACTTCCGGAGGATGTGCAGTTTGCAATGTACAGGAGTGTGCCGGGGCTTGAGCATGCGGATATTGTGAGAAACGCGTACGCGATTGAGTATGACTGTATAGACGCCAGGCAGCTTGAATTGTCTCTGGAATTTCGGAATATCAAAGGATTGTTCAGCGCGGGCCAGTTCAACGGAAGTTCCGGATATGAGGAGGCGGCGGCGCAGGGGATCATCGCCGGCATAAACGCGGCAAGAAAGATTCAGGGAAAAGAGCCTCTGATTCTTGACCGCTCGGAAGCATATATCGGAGTATTGATCGACGACCTTGTGACGAAAGAGAATCATGAACCATACCGGATGATGACGTCGCGGGCGGAGTATCGTCTTCTTCTGAGACAGGATAATGCGGACCTTCGCCTGACGCCGAAGGGGTATGAGGTTGGACTGATTTCAGAGGAAAGATATCGCCGTCTTCTGGAAAAAGAGAGATTGATTCATGAGGAGACGGAACGCGTAAAAAAGACGTGGATTGGCGCAGGGAAAGATACCCAGGAATTTCTGCGTTTGGAGAAGAGTACGGAACTGAAATCTTCTGCCAGGCTTTCTGAACTGATATGCAGGCCGGAACTTTCTTATCAGAAGCTGGCGGCGATCGATCCTGACAGACCGGAGCTTCCGGAGGATGTTCAGGAACAGGTAAATATAAACATTAAGTATGAAGGTTATCTTTTGCGCCAGTTAAAACAGGTGGAGCAGTTCAAAAAAATGGAAGAGCGGAAGATACCGCAGGACGTGGATTATGATAAAGTTCCGAGTCTTCGGACGGAGGCGAGGCAGAAGCTGAAGGAGAGCAGGCCATCCTCAATTGGACAGGCTTCACGCATAGCCGGGGTCTCTCCGGCTGATATTTCAGTGCTTATGGTGTATCTGCAGGCAAAGTGAAAAAATGATGTTGGGGTCAAAAGATGCCAGACGGATTGTTTCGTGCTTCGCACTTTTGACCCTGGCATCATAAAAATGTTTCACGTGAAACATTCGCAGGACCTGATTCGAGCCGTCTCAGGTCTGAAAGTCTGACAGGAACGGAAAAGATTTTCTTTCACGATGCTGGGTAAAATTTCTTTTGATCCCAACATCATAATAAATATGGAGAATAGAAAATGGACAGCCGATATAAAGAAATAACAGATTCTTTTGCCGATCAGTGCAGGCAGCTTAAAATTACTCTGACGGACAGACAAATACAGGATTTCATAATTTTCTACGAGTATCTGTCTGAACAGAATAAGGTGATGAACCTCACCGCAATTACGGATTGCAGAGAAGTATTTGAGAAACATTTTCTGGACAGTCTTTCCATCGTAAATATAGTTGATATGAGCAGAATTGAAACGCTGATCGATGTAGGCACGGGTGCGGGATTTCCAGGTCTTCCTCTGAAGATAGCGTTTCCTCATCTGAAAGTGGTTCTTCTTGATTCTCTGAATAAGAGAATCAGATTTTTGAATCAGCTGATTGAAAAGCTGCAGTATACAGGAATCACAGCAGTGCATGGAAGAGCGGAAGAATTTGCCAGAGATAAGGGCGAAAGAGAAAAATTTGATCTCTGCGTATCAAGGGCCGTTGCCAATCTTTCTTCTCTGTCGGAATACTGCCTTCCTTTTGTAAAAACAGGAGGAAGTTTTGTGTCGTACAAATCTGTTGAAATAGAAGAGGAGATGAATGATGCAAAGGGAGCGGTGATGCTGCTGGGAGGAAAGATCGCCGAAAAAAAGGATTTCTTTTTGCCGCAAAGCAGTCTTCCCAGATCCCTGGTTCTTATTCGAAAGATTAAACCAACCCCTGGAAAGTATCCGCGCAAGGCGGGAACTCCGACAAAAGAACCTTTGGGCAGGAAGACGGACAGGAAAAATATGTGAGGATAAAAAAGAAGATAATACATGGGGCTGTCATTCCCGACAGCCCCAGATTACATTTCTTAATCGATATAAGCGAAAAAGCTTTCCAGAATTTCTTCGATCGTCTCAATCTGAGGATACATCCTGCAGTCGTCAATGATCTCAGCCGTGATATTCTCATTGATTTTGCGGTACTCTGTAATTGCATGATGGTAATGAGGATAATCCGCTCCGTAAATCATGTGGATGGGGGTCTCCGCCTTTTTCAGAGCTTTTGAAATGTCCGCATTGACATAATTTCCCTGTATGCTGCCAAGAAGATATTTTCCAAATCCATTTCCCGAATGCGAGGCGTCATAGCTTGACTTGATCAGCCGGGGTTCCACGTAAAACGGATTAAATAAAAGTTTTTCGGTAAACATGTATTCTGTATTGATCCGGCTTGTGATCATATAGTATGCGGTAGTGCCGATGAAAGGCAGTTCAAACAGTACCTGCAGGATTTTGGAATGTCCGTCAGGCTGTTTTTTCAGATATTTCAGTTCAGGAAGATTGATCAGCGTTATGGTTCTGAACAGGTCTTTCTGCATCGCGTCAGCCATGATCACAAAAGAGCCGGACAATCCTTCGGCGACGACGTGAGTCGGCTTTTCGATTACATCCTGGACGAAATCAGTGACCATCTGGACAAAATAGTAATTCGTATAGGTGATTGCAGGCTTTTCAGATTTTCCGCAGCCGGGAAGATCAATAATATATAAGGTATAATCGTCTTTCAGAGAATCAATCAGATCATTCCATATAAATGACGCGGAAAAAGGACTGAGGTCGTGGATCAGAAGAAGCGGCTGTCCTTTTCCTTTTTTCTTATAATAAATATCGCCATGTTTCCAGTGATAATAGGAGCCGGAATTGGTGGATGATTGTTTTGTGA
Organism: uncultured Lachnospiraceae bacterium; assembly: GCA_947594335.1. GTDB lineage: Bacteria > Bacillota > Clostridia > Lachnospirales > Lachnospiraceae > Choladousia. The sequence goes on along the minus strand of CANQEC010000366.1, from coordinate 2,741 downwards.
TCGAAGAAGAATCTATCCATTTGTTGACCAGGTGGAGAACCCCCGCTGTTGCAATTGAAAATTTTATGATACCCCTCTTTTTTTTCATAGATATTTTCCTTTCTCAGTCAGATTTTCGGCTGCGCAGAAAAGACTTGTTCTGCGGCTGAACTATTTTTTGTTTGCAAAATCCCTGAATATATTTTATAGTAAAATTACATGATGGACAAGGCCCGGTACCGCTTATAAATGAAAGCAGAAGCCTTGGCTCTTATAAATAAGTATAGTCTATTTTTTGTCTGTATACAATGAAAAGTTAAAAAAAGCAGGATGGAAATCATTAAGGGGAGAAAAGATATGTTGAGGGAATATATCAGCAGAAAAATAAGGGAAAATGAGGATGCTGCGATGGATCTGGAGAGCGACATAAAAAATCTCCAGGGAAAAAAGCAGGAACTCGAGAAACTTGTAAAAATACTGGAGGAGGAAAATAATGATGGGTCCGAAATATTTTCCCCGAGAAATCACAGAGATCAAAATTTTGAAAAGCTGAAGAAATGTCAGGAAGAGATCGAAAATGTTTCACGTGAAACATTGGAAAAGATGAATAAGTTGAGCGAGGCAAAAAAGAAAACTTCGGAATATAAAAGTATGCTTGCGGAGACTGAAAAAATTCATCAGGATGAGGACAAGAAATATATCGGGCTTGATGAAAAAGTGAAAGAGGACAGTGAAAAGCAGAAAGGCGGACAAAAGGGAGAACAGGATAAACAGGCAGAGCAGTCCGAGGCCGGTATAAAGAAGCAATCCGAAGCCAATGTAAAAGAGCAGTTCGAAGCCGGTGCAAAGGAGCAGTCCGAAGCCAATGTAAAGGAGCAGTTCGACAAAAAGCAGGAAAATAGTACAGCAGAAAATAATCAGATTGAGAAAGATGGAGAAGATTTTTTCAATCAGAACGCAGAGGATGGTAGTTCAGATGCGGGAAATGAAAATGGAATAAACGAAATTCCCGAAGAAAGATATTCCAAAGACGGATATTCAAAAGAGGACTTCCTAAATGCGATTCAAAATGTTTATTCAGAAAACGGAAAGGAAGATTCCGGGGAAAACGAGAAGGAAGATTCAGAAGAAGAAATCGATGAAGAAGATATTCTTCAGATGGATACAAGGAGAATTGTAGAGAAATCCATAGAGGAGATCGTCAGACGTATCGGAGGAGGATATAGTTCGGATTATGATGATCAGGGACAGTCTCATTCAAAAATTTCGGATTCAGAACAGCCTGAAATCCCGGACAGTGGAACAAAAATCCAGAAGCAGACAGGAAACGAAATGAATGAAATAGAAGTAAAGTCTGCTGAACTGATCGTGCTGGAAAGTGAAAGAAGGAAAGAAAAAGATTTTCTGGAGAGGGTCAGAGAGAGTATCGAATTGTGTTATGAAAATTCGGGCAGAAAAAACAAATGTAAAAATGAACTCAGAAAAGTAAAGAGGATGATTGAAGAGTATATTTCTTCTATAGAAATGTAGAGAAAATCTGAAGCACGCGGACCTGCGCGGCGGGCAGAAAAACAGACCATGATTGATCAGGTTGTGTAGAGAAAATCTGAAGCACACGAACCTGCGTAGCAGGCAGAAAAACAGTCCATGCTTGATCAGGTTGTGTAGAAAAAATCTGAAGCACGCGAATCTGCGCGGCAGGCAGAAAACAGTCTCCTGCTCGATCAGGTTGTAAAAGAAGCGCAAAAATGTTTCACGTGAAACATTTCCTGTAGCAAATAAGTCGGGATAGTGATATACTTGACGGCAGGGAAGATAAAGTTTTGAAAGGAGATAATTTTTAAATGGCAAGGGTGATAGTGATTGCAAATCAAAAAGGCGGAGTGGGAAAGACTACTACGTCAATCAACTTATCAGCCTCTCTTGCGAAAGAAGGAAAGAAAGTTCTGGTTATTGATATGGATCCGCAGGGGAATACAACCAGTGGTCTGGGAGTGGATAAGGATCAGGCTGAAATTACGGTTTATGAGTTACTGCTTGGAGAAGCGGAAATTGAGAATTGTATTCAGAGAGATATCCTGGAGAACTTATCCGTCATTCCGTCAAACATAAATCTGGCAGCGGCGGAGATTGAATTGATCGGAGTGGAAGAGAAAGAATTTTTGCTGAAAAATTCTCTGGACAGGATTAAAGATGAGTATGACTTTGTGATCATAGACTGTCCTCCTTCGCTGAATATGCTGACAATCAATTCTCTGTGCGCAGGAGATACGGTGCTGGTTCCGATTCAGTGCGAGTATTATGCACTGGAAGGATTGACCCAGCTGATCCACACAATAGGACTTGTTCAGGAACGATTGAATCCGGAACTTGAGATAGAGGGTGTGGTATTCACAATGTATGATGCCAGGACAAACTTATCACTTCAGGTTGTCGAAAACGTGAAAAAGAATCTGGATCGGAATATATATAAAAGTATTATTCCGCGTAACGTACGTCTGGCGGAGGCTCCAAGTTACGGGATGCCGATCACGGAGTACGACGCGAAATCCACAGGGGCGGAAGCATATAGAAACCTTGCTGAAGAAGTGATACATAGAGGAGAAGAAGAATGGCTGTAAAAAAAACAGGGTTAGGAAAGGGACTGGATTCCCTGATCCCGGCTTCACCGGCGAGAAAGAAAGTGGAGAAGGAGACTGAAAAGGCGCAGCAGGCAAAAACAATCGTTAAAACAGAAGAGATGAAGCTTCGTATTACGGAAG
>CANQEC010000365.1 GCA_947594335.1 uncultured Lachnospiraceae bacterium | reverse complement strand
CCTGACGAAGGAGATCCTTGAGGAGAAGGGCTATGAGGTAGACGAGGCAGGCTTTAAGGCATGTATGGAAGAGCAGCGCACCAAGGCGAGAAAAGCCCGCGCCGTAACGAACTACATGGGTGCCGACGCTACGGTCTACGACCAGATTCCGGCTGAGATCACGACGGAGTTTGTCGGATATGACAGGCTGGTCTGTGATTCCGAGATCACGGTGCTGACGACAGAGAGCGAGCTGACCGAGGCACTGACCGACGGCATGCGCGGCACGATCATCACGAAAGCGACTCCGTTCTACTCCACGATGGGCGGTCAGAATGGAGACAAAGGCGTGATCACCTGCGCGGACGGCGAGTTCGTTGTGGAAGATACGCTCCACCTGCTCGGCGGCAAGGCCGGCCATGTGGGCCATGTCACCCGCGGCATGTTCAAAGTCGGGGATAAGGTGACGCTCTCCGTCTGCGAGGAAGGCAGAAGGGATACCTGCCGCAACCACAGCGCGACGCATCTGCTCCAGAAAGCGCTCAAGACGGTACTCGGCTCTCATGTAGAGCAGAAAGGCTCTCTGGTCGCTCCGGACAGGCTGCGTTTTGACTTCGCACATTTCCAGGCTATGACGGATGAGGAGCTGGAAAAGACAGAGGCTCTGGTCAACCAGGAGATCGCTGCCGGACTTGAAGTCCGCACCGACATCATGGCGATCGAGGACGCGAAGAAGACAGGCGCGATGGCTCTGTTCGGCGAAAAGTATGGCGATGAGGTCCGCGTCGTGTCGATGGGAGACTTTTCAAAGGAGCTCTGCGGCGGCACGCATGTGTCCAACACCTCCGATATTACGACCTTCAAGATCGTTTCCGAGAGCGGAATCGCTGCGGGAGTCCGCAGAATCGAAGCTCTGACGGGGAACGGCGTGTTTGCATACTATAAAAATGTTGAGAAGGAGCTTGCCGAGGCGGCGAAGCTTCTGAAGACGACGCCGGCCAGCCTGCTTGAGAAGATTACATCCCTCCAGGCAGAGCTGAAGGCAGTCAGCAGCGAGAACGAATCTCTCAAGAGCCGTCTGGCAAAGGATGCGCTCGGAGATGTCATGGATCAGGTCTGCGAGGTTAAGGGGACAAAACTCCTTGCCGCGAAGCTTGAGGGCGTCGATATGAACGGTCTGCGCGAGCTTGGTGACCAGCTCCGCGAGAAGCTCGGAGAGGGCGTCGTCGTGCTTGCGTCCGTGAATGACGGCAAAGTCAGCCTGATGGCCGCCGCGACAGACGCTGCCATGAAGCAGGGCGCGCACGCGGGCAACCTGATCAAGGGAATCGCCGCGCTCGTGGGCGGAGGCGGCGGAGGCCGTCCGAACATGGCGCAGGCAGGCGGCAAGAACCCGGCAGGGATCGACGCGGCGCTCGCGAAGGCGAAGGAAGTGCTGGAAGGGCAGCTGAAATAATACGCAAAACATAAATATTCATGCTCTGCGCTGCAGAGTAATACCTGGGGAAAAACTCCGGAGAATGGCTGCGGTGTGAAGATGGCATCGCAGCTGTTTTATGCGCAGGTCCGTGTAAGGAAAATTGCTGCTGGCGCAGCACACGGACCGCGCCAGACGAGCAGGAGGGCAGCCGCCTCCTGCTCGATCGCAAGCCCAGGCATGGAAACCAGCTGCTGGCGCAGAGAAATCTAATTCTGTAAATGGAGGGAAATTCATGTATAAAGAAAAAATCGACGCATACATCGACAGCAAACGTGAAGAAATGCTCGCGGATTTGAGCGCTCTGGTACGGATCGACAGCCAGAGGGGGGAAGCAAAAGAAGGAATGCCCTACGGAGAAGGGCCTGCAAAAGCGCTTGCCGCAGGAACAGCGCTTATGGAGAAATATGGTCTTACGGTGAATAATTATGGAAACCGTGTTATAACGGGAGATTTTGGCGAGGGTGAGAAAGAATTGGATATTCTCGCACATCTGGACGTCGTTCCTGTGACGGAAGACTGGACGACGACGCAGCCCTTTGAACCGAAAATCGTGGGCGACAGGATCTACGGAAGAGGTACCTCCGACGACAAAGGACCGGCGATCGCCGCACTGTACGCGGTTCGCGCGGTCAAAGAGCTTGGGCTGCCGCTGAAAAAGAGTCTGCGTCTTATCCTCGGCTCGGATGAAGAATGTGGTTCAAGCGATCTGGCGTACTATTATGGAATTGAAAAAGAGGCTCCGTACACTTTTACGCCGGATGCGGATTTTCCGCTGATCAATATTGAAAAGGGACGTTTTGCGAAGTCTTTTGAAGCGTCATACGAGGACAACGGCCAGCTGCCGAAAGTGGTTATGCTGAAAAGCGGGTCGAAGATAAACGTTGTGCCGCAGAAAGCAGAGGCAGCCATTGTGGGGATTGAAAAAGAAACTCTGGAGAAAGCGGCAGCGCAGACGGCGGCGGAAACCGGCGTGGAGTTTACCATTGAAGAATGCAGCGGACCGGTCTATGCGGATCTCGAGAGAGCAGCTTCGGGGAAAGAGACAGAAAAAAAGGAGCAGGCTGGCAGATCTGTCGGAACAGGTGCTGAACAGGCCGATGCTGTGGTTTATTGTATGATCCGCGCGAAAGGGCAGGCGGCCCATGCATCGACCCCTGCCGAAGGCAAAAACGCGCTGACCGCGATACTCCGTCTTTTGGAGGCGCTTC
>CANQEC010000364.1 GCA_947594335.1 uncultured Lachnospiraceae bacterium | reverse complement strand
GCCTGCCCCGGAGACGCAGGCTCCCACGGAACCACAGCAGACAGAGACGCAGGCTCCCACAGAGCCGCAGCAGACGGAGACGCAGGCTCCCACGGAACCGCAGCAGACGGAGCCAACAACGCAGAAGCCAAAGGAGACGGAGGAACAAAAACAGACCGAGAGGCCGCAGGAAAACGAGCCGAATCCGCCGGCACCTCCGGTTCCGGAATTTCCGACCGAGTCGGAGTCTGAGACCGAGGCGCAGACAGATGTTAAGGACCGTAAGAATGACGGTACGAGGATAAGAGTATCTGTCGTGCAGGACGGTCTGATCGATGTGCTTCCTTATCTGATCGTGGCCGACAGTACGACGGGAATCGAATTTGAAGATAAGAAGCCGGAGGAAGCGGAACTTGCGGAAACGGCAAAAACGGTGACGGCGGATCTTCCAGAGCCGGAATCCGGTCAGGAAGCGGCAGAGACCGCGAAGGATGAAAAAGTGGCCGAAGAAGAGGTGCTTACCGGATCAGAAGCGGCGGATATCCTGAAAACGCTTCGGGATTTTTCAACGGATCTTGCCAACGGAAGCGGCACAAGAACGGTGAAGGTGATCAATCTCTATGCGGGTGAGGACGGAGCGCTTGACGATCAGCCTCTGAAGGATGCGCTTGATGTGAAGCTTCCGAATGTGGAAGACGAGCTGGTGGTGGTAAATATTATCGCTGCCTCGGCTGATCAGACCTTAAGTCTTTCCGGATACGAGGTTTTCGAAGATGCTCCTGCCGGCGGAAGCTATGCGGACGCGGGAAGAGTTCTTTATAACTTTGCCTCATATGAATACGTCAATGAGAACAAGATAAAATTTGTGGATTACACGGGAACCGTAACGCTTTCGGGCAAAGACGGCCTGGAAGGCACATGGCTTGCGCCGGCAGCCGAGGTAAACCTTACGTCTGACCTTGCGGGAGCCGTGTACGCGAATAAAGTGAATGTTTCCGACAGCCCTGTGCTTAAAAGGGTGGAGCTGACCGGCGATCCGCAGGAGGAAACTCTGCCGGATGAAACACAGCCCGGTTCCGATCCGTCAAAAGACGAGGGAACCTCAGAGCCGGAGACGGAAGCGGGGACAGAGGCGCTTTCAGAAGAAGCTTCAGAGACGGAGCTTTTCACGGAGGAAGACACGGAGCTTCCTGAGTCGGAATCGGAGGAGCTCGATGCTCTGGTGGAAGAGTTCCTTACGGAGGAGGACACGGAGCTTTCCGAGACGGAACCTCTGACGGAAGAAGAGATTCAGCTTCTTGAGGATGCGGACGCCGCGGCGGCTGACGAGACAGGCGGCGTAAGTCTGACGGTACACGTTCTGGAGGGAATCGCAAATACGGCGGCAGCGGGGATCCATATGTCTCTGAAGGCTGCTGAGGATCTGACCGACAGCATAAAAAAAGACGCGGTGATAACGAATTTTACGAGCGCCGCGGAAGGAACTGAGATCGGATCGTTTATCGCGAACAGCGGAAGCTATTATATAGAAGCGGAAGCGTCCGCTCTGCAGGAGGGTTATCTGCCTGGCGCGAGAGTATATTTCCACGTTGACGAGCAGGGTCAGGTTCTGACAGGAGGAAATCCTGAAGGACCCGCCGCCTCTTTGAATTATTACGTATATCAGTTCTCCGGAAGCGGCCCCGTACCGGGAGACCTGCTCGTGGTCGAGGCGCCGTCCGGCACAACTTTTGCCGTAAAGAAAGACGGAACTATAATGACGGACGCCGCGGGCTATCCGGCGTACCTGCTGACGATCCCCGGTTCTCAGACGGGAAGAGCGGCAGTGGCTCTGCCTGCCGGGACGTACGTACTGACCCAGCTTACAGCGGCGCAGGGCTATGCGCCGGCAGCGGATCAGGAATTTACGATAGCATCCGGGGACGCAGGCGGAAAGCTGATCGTGATTAGCAACGAGCCGGTCAGCGGACAGAATGCGAATACATTTAATGTGTCGGTGGAGACTTTTTACGGGAACACACTCCTGACAGCAGAGAGAGAGTTTGAGTTTTATGCAGCGTTGTTCTCGGATGCAGAGTTTACCCAGAGAGTGGGAGGCGTGCAGAAGGTTATCCAGAAGGAAGGAACAAACGGTTCAGACAGTGAGGACAGTACGGCGTTTCTTGTTCAGGGGACGGGGCCTTTCTATCTTGCGGAAACAAATGAGTTCGGTATTCCGGTAACAGTGACGGAATATACGCGGACTGTTGTGGACGCGAATGGACAGCCTCTGACATCGGCAGCTTACGAGGCGGCCAGCGGCGGCGTCCTGACGGCGGTGCTGCGGCATGATTACAGCGCTTCCGCTTATCCGGACGGACTGTTCAGCTACGAGGCTGATATCAGCATTACAAAGAAGGTTCAGGATATAAAAGCAAACGCGCTGGCTGTGACGGATGAGTTCTATATCTCGTTGTTCAGGGATGCGGATCATAAAGTACTTGAAAAAACTATTCCGATTTCGTTGAAAGATACAGATACGGAGACTGTGACTATCAAGGAAAAGATGACGCAGGGTGAAATCAGCTATCATGCAGCAGAGACGGATGCTTCCGGAGCCTTGGTTGATAAGATTGGGACAGGTGCGTACGATTATTCAGGCTCTTCTTTTGAGGGTACTGTAAAGGGAGGGACGAATAAAAAAGGCAGACTTGACGTAATCTGCGGAGAACAGTCGAAGCTTACTGTGACGAATACACTTGGCAAATCTGTGATAAAGATAAAAGTTGAGGATAGTTCGGGGAAACGTCTTTCGGGAGCAGAACTTGTAATAAAAAATTCAAATAGGCAGGTCGTAAAAATTGGTGGAGTAATAAAATATGAGTCGTCAAATGAGGATATTGTTGTGACGATTTCCCAGAAGGATAGCAAATCTTATTCGACAGGAACCCATTATCTGTCAGAGGTGAAGGCTCCATCAGGGCATATGCCGGCTGTCGACGTGCCGTTTACGGTGACACCTGGCATGACGACAGAGGTAGTGATGACTAATACCGCCGCGAAAGGAAACGGCAAGGTAACGGTCGGCGTACAGATTTATGAAGGCACCAACCAGCTGTATGCGCAGGATTTATCTTCGGGTAAATATGCGGCAGCAGGAGCATATACCCGCTATGCCGCACTGTTCCTGGACAGCGCGCATACGCAGAAAGCGACGGATGTACAGGCCCTTACGATTGCCGGGTTTACCGGGACGACAACGTTCGAGAATCTGGAAGAGGGCAGGACTTACTACGTTGCTGAGACGGATCAGTACGGCCAGGTAAAAAGCTCCAACGATACCAGGACGCTCTCCTACACGGACAACGGCGTGGTAAGGGCGCACAACGCGAGCACACAGGTGATCATCAGCGAGAGCTACAAAAAGCTGCCGGATGGATTCCGCTATTCGGCCCGCCTTACAATTGAGAAGCGGGTGCTGGATTCCTCAGACAAGGCTAAGCCTGTATCGGGAAGCTTCTATGTCGGCATATACCGCAAAGCCGATTACAGCGACAAGCCGACGATTGTGAAGATCGATCTGAACAATGCTTCATCGGGATCCGTGACGAGAAGGATTCTTCTTTCCGGAACCAGCGATGTGACTTACTATTTCGCGGAGGTTGATTCGAGTGGTCAGAGAGTGGAAAACTCCTCCAGCTTCAGTTATGCTTCCTCGATCGACAAAGCGCAGGTGACCCTCACGCGAAGCGCGGATGAGAAAATTGTTGTGACCAACAAGGAAAAGATCTCGAAGGTGACGCTGTACCTGACGAAGAGGGTATACCGGGGATCGACGCTGCAGAATGTAAACGCGACGTTTTACGCGGGTCTGTTCCGCGACGCGCAGTTTACAAAGATGTATGCGAAGCCGATACCGCTGACCATAAAAAATAACAGCTCCGTCACGATGAAGCTGTCGCTGAATCTCGGATCAGCCACGGAGGCCACGATCTATGTGGCCGAGGTCGATAAGAACGGAAAAGTAGTGCAGAGCGGAGAATCATTCGGATATGACACCAGGATTGTCAACTCCACCGTGCATTTTACACAGGAAACGACAGAGGTGCAGTCGATCATTCTGAATACGGTTGCCGGCACGACGTCGGCGGAGGACTGGAATGACATCTATTCTTCTTCTGAGAATAATGTCGGAGGCGGCTCTTACTCGGATTACATTTCTGAGAACGGGTCTGCTTCAAGCGGAACCGCCAGTACGAGTTCCGGTTATGATTCCGGGTCCGGCTCCAGCTCCGTGCAGACCGCGGACAATACTCCGTGGGCGGCATATCTTGTCCTTATGATCGGGTCGGGTGTGTTTGTCCTTGCGGAGAACAAAAGACGTCGCAGAATCAAAAAATAAATCCTGATTTGTATACTTGTGGCGGCGGGCGAAACATGGAAACAGATTTCGTCCGCTGCCGCGGGTAATCGTTATATGATGTTTGTATTTATTTAATAAACACAGCAGCAACAAACTAACTATAATAATGATAAAAAATCAATAATTATAGTTTCATATGTTTACACTTGTCATATCCTTGCTTTAAAGGTTATAATATAACTTAGCGGACGGAACAGACGCTTGCGTATGTTCTCCTGATAAGTCATCCGCGGGATCTTCGGATTTCGCGGGGTGTTGTGGGAAGCAGCAGCTTTTCATAATATGAAAACAGAAAGGAGGGAGAAAGATGGAGTTGCTGTCCTCGAAAAAAGAACTTGAGGTTATGGAAGTATTTTGGGAAAACGATGAACCGCTTTCGATTTCCGGAATTATTGA
>CANQEC010000363.1 GCA_947594335.1 uncultured Lachnospiraceae bacterium | reverse complement strand
ACAAACCAGCCAAAAGCAGTTTTACGGGAGAAGCAGGATTCAAAGCGGGAGAGAATATTTTCAATAAAATTTATCATAATCGTATAACCAGTCACCGGAAAGTATGGTAAACTCATACATGGAATAACTCTTTCGGGTGGTTTATATCCTTTTGTTGTGGTGATCAAAGAATACCATAAAATCATGTAGAAGGGTTATTCTTTTATTGAAAACTTTCAACTCTCAAAAATATATAAAGTATGATTAACGAATAATAAAAAATATTTTTAATTTTTAAATATGTAGGTTAAAATGGTAATATCATGGAAACGGAGATGTGCTTATTATGAATAAAAATAGTTTTGAGATAATAGGAAATGTGCTTATGATAACGAGAGAGGAGTGGAATTTTGTTGCCTCTGTAACAGTTCGACCAGATTATGTAGATGAAATTATGTCCGTCACATGGGGATTAAATAATGATTATTTATATAATAAAAAATTAGGCTATCTCCATATTTATATTATAAAAAAATGGTATGGAGAAAATGAGTATTTAAAAATGAAGGATTCAGGTTTTGTTGTTGATCATATGGATAACGATATATCTAATTGTCGTATAGAAAATTTGTGCTTTCTAACATGTGATGAAAATAAAGCAAAAGGGTTTACTGTGGATAAATTAAGCAAAGAAAAAACTCATATAGCATTAACACTTTATAAAGATTTTAGTACAAGTTTATTTCAAATTGCAATAGCTTTTAATTATCCTGCAAAGGGGAAAATAATGGAGTTAAATAATGAAAAACAATTAATTGATTTAGTATATTTATTATATGATTCAGAGTATGAAATAGTGCTTAATGATGCACGAAAAATTTTATATGATTATAAAAGGGATTATACGTTTGAATTAGAGAAATTATGTTGTGCAGATTATCATATTGAAGGGTGTTATGGAGAACAACCTTCTTTAGAAGCATACGATAAATATATCGAAGGTAACCATAATTCTATGATTGTTTACATAGTTAAAGAGCCTATACGTGAAAACTGGACATTAGAAATAAAAGAAAAAAGTATTATTTTCAGATAAAAATCTATTTAACCTAAAATTGTGTGGAGATGAGATGATTCGATTCCTTTCTTATTTTCTATACAAAACTCTTCTATGAATCTAAAAATTTTAAGAGATACTTATATTCTAATGCAGGCGGTATCACGTCAATAGCAAATAAAAACGAAATTTTTTCTATGCGCATAAATACCTGTTGATTTGCTGCTTATGTATTACGGTATAATGATGGTTTTGTTATTTTGTACAGAGATGGAATGTTTTTGAATCCCACATATTGGAACACGAGAAACAAAATATAAAGGTTATTTTCAGTTAGATTATGTGGTATTTCCTCAAGCGTAGGGAGTTAAAGGGAATCAGACTGTATCAGTGAGCGCATTATGGAATCAGACATCCTCAACGACGAAAATGTCCATTTGGAGAAAGACCTGAAATTTATGAAAATCAGGAAGCTTAATCGAAAGATAGGGGACAACCTGAAACTTCTGTATGGCTACAGGTGCCAGATATGCGGGCAGGTGATAGGGGAGGAATTTGGCTCGTATATAGCGGAGGCGCATCATATCGACTATTTTGTTAAGAGTTTAAATAATGATGTTACCCATCAGATGATTGTATGTCCGAATCATCACAGCATAATTCATGATAAGGATTCGGTATTTGACCGCAGACGTGCCATGTACATATATGATAATGGGGAGGAACAAAAGCTTGTGCTTGATTATCATCTGAGAGGGCAGGCTTTGCAAACAGGAGGATTAGAGGTACAATAGGATTATCAGGTCATTCCGATGGGCACAGGCAACGATTGTCTTCCCTTCAATTATTTTGCCAGAAGCAGGAACAATAATATCTCATCAGCCAAATATTAGTGTGTACAAACAATAAATAAAGTGATATAATATGAAAAGTCATATGAAAAGTGAAGTATATTTGAAATAACCTAATGAGAATCTGCAGTCACAATTTCCGGAACTTTCATATGGCATAAAAATAATTGCTTCAGATGAAAAATCAGGGTATAGTACTTTCAAGCCGTTAAGGCAGCCGCACTCTGTTAAATTATCGGGTGTGGATTAGGAAGCAAGCAAAGGGGAGAATCATGAAGAATGAACTGATGAGAAACCTGTCTGCTGCGGATGCGAGGATACAGTATGACGGACAGGTGAAAAAAGTACTGTCGCAGAAGGTGATACTGGCCTGGATCCTGCGGCGGACCGTGGACGGATTTAAGGGACTGGAAATACAGGAAATTATCCCGTATATAGAGGGGGAGCCGGAAATATCCTCCGTGGCAGTCAATCCCGGGGAGACAAATCCGGAGCAGGTCAGCGGGATGTCCGGCGAGGATAAAGTACCGGGAGAGGGCGCGGTGTATTATGATATCCGGTTCTTTGCTTACTGTCCGGACAAAACGGAGAAGGTGAGGATTCTCGTAAATGTAGAGGCGCAGAAGGATTTCTGGCCGGGGTACCGGATCGAGACGAGGGGGATCTTTTATGCGAGCCGGATGATATCCGCGCAGCTTGGGACGGAATTTTCCATACCGGATTATAATGGGATCAAAAAAGTGGTGAGTATCTGGATCTGTATGAATGCCAGCAGGAGAGCAGGAAATGCCATATCCGAATACAGCATTCGAAAGAGGGATCTGATAAAGGGAATCCCTGATATTCCGAAGGCGTATGACAAGCTGTCGGTTGTTCTGATTACGCTGAACGAGGAGAGTGAAACAGAGGACGAGACACTGCGGATGCTGAACACACTGCTGTCGCCGGCAAAAGGAGCCGAGGAGAAAAAGAGAGAGCTGGAGGAGGACTTCCATATCGGTATGGAAGGGAACGCTGGAAAGGAGATAGATATCATGTGTAATCTTTCAGGTTATGTGTGGAGCCGAGGTATGGAGAAAGGGATAGAGAAAGGAATAGAGAAAGGGATAGAGAAAGGAATAGAAAAAGGAATAGAGAAAGAAAAGAAGGAGACAGCAGAACGTATGCTGCGCAGTGGAAAACTCGCCCATGAGGAGATTGCTTCATTTACAGGCTTAACGGAGGAAGAAATCAGGGAGATAGAGAGAGAACTTATGGTTCACGCATGACATATAGAAAACTTCCATATCGGTATGGAAGGGAACGCTGGAAAGGAGATAGATATCATGTGTAATCTTTCAGGTTATGTGTGGAGCCGAGGTATGGAGAAAGGGATAGAGAAAGGAATAGAGAAAGGGATAGAGAAAGGAATAGAAAAAGGAATAGAAAAAGGAATAGAGAAAGAAAAGAAGGAGACAGCAGAACGTATGCTGCGCAGTGGGAAACTCGACTATGAGGAGATTGCTTCATTTACAGGCTTAACGGGGGAAGAAATCAGGGAGATAGAGAGAGAACTTATGGTTCACGTATGACGTATATAAGGAGCATCAAAGATATCAGAGTTGTTGGTGAAATCAGGAAAGGGGAAACGATATGCTGTTTGGAAAAAAGAAACAAAAAGTACAGGAGACATTTGACAAGACAGGAAAATATCCGGTTGTGCATGCGAGCATCTGTACCGGGGAGAAAGTCGCGGGCTTCAAGAGCATTGCCGACGGAAAATTTGAGGAGCTGATGCTGATCCGCAATGACAGCGACTTGAAGGAGTTTATGGAGCGGTATGGAGTAAAGGCGGATGAAATAAAAAAAGAGTGGTGAGAGTCAGGTATGGAGAAGCTGCCCGGAGAGGACAAAAAGGTCTGCTTTGGACAGCTTCTGATAATTTACACGCATACTGCGCCGCAGAATGTGGCCCGTCTGAGATTCAGTCTTCCAGCGCCTGCTGGATCTGCCGCACTGCGTGCTGCACGTCAAAATCGTCGAGCGCGACCGTGATATGCGCGTATTTTTCGTAAAGGGGGATGCGTTCTGCATAGAGACCTTCCAGCGTCTGTCCCGGCCGGAAGGAGACGCCACGTTTCTCGAGATCACCGAGCCTGTTTTTTAAAGTGTCACAGGATACCTTCAGGTAGACAACCGTGCTGATCTGCCGCAAATGCTGCATGGCGCGCCCGCTGTATACGACGCTGCCGCCGGTTGCGATGACGGAGCGGTCTGCCTGGATGCCGCTGTTTACGCGTTCTTCGACGAGTGCGAAGCCGTCGCAGCCCTTTTCGGCGATGATCTGCCACAGCAGTTTCCCTTCCTCTTTCTGGATCAGGAGATCGGAATCGATGAAATCATAGCCGAGTACTTTCGCGAGCACGACGCCAACCGTGCTTTTGCCGGCGCCAGGCATTCCGATTAACGTGATGTTGGTTTTATTCATGGAAATATCTCCTTGTTTTTGTGCTGTTCCTATACGGGATCCTGAATTTTTGCGGTGTTGGCGGCCGCACTGCCGCCTCTGCGAATGGATTTCCGCAGCTGCATGCATACTCAGACGGAAACGGCTGCTTTCTGCCATTTTCCGCCCAGATAGCGTACGGTGAAACAGACTGCGCGGAACAGCCAGTCGATCGTCATCGCAACCCAGATGCCGAAGACGCCCCAGCCGAATTGTACGCCAAGCAGCCAGGAGAAACCGATCCGGAAGATCCACATCGAGACGATCGAGAGAACCATCGGGAATTTCACATCGGCCGCTGCGCGCAGCGTGTTCGGCAGCGTGAAAGCGAGGGGCCATATCGTGACGACGCACAGGGCGTGGTACTGAATGATCTCTTTCACGTAATCGCCCGCTTCCGGCGAGAGGTTGTACAGACGGATCAGGAACGGAAGCGCCGCCACGGTCAGGATGTTGAGCAGAAGCTTTGCCGCATAGGTAATGTTCAGAAGCTTTCTGGTGTAATATCTGGCCTGTTCCGGTTCTCCGGCGCCCACGCACTGGGAGACCACGGTGAGCACGGCGAAGCCGATCGCCGAACCCGGAAGGATCTGGAACATGGCGATATTGTTGCTGACCGCGTTCGCCGCGATCGACGCTGTGCCAAAACCGGAGACGACGCTGAGCACCAGAATCTTTCCGAGCTGGAACATACTGTTTTCCAGTCCGTTCGGAATCCCGATCCCGAGGATTTTCTTAAGCAGAGAGAAATCCGGGCGGAAGGAGAACGGGGTTGGAAGATGTACAGTTTTTTCGCTGTTTGTCAGCAGTTTCAGAATGACAACGGCCGCGACGGCGCGTGAGATCAGCGTGGGGATCGCCGCGCCCATGACGCCCATTTTCAGTCCGAAGATCAGGATTGAGTTTCCGATCAGGTTGATGCCGTTCATGACAAGCGACATGAACATGGCTGTCTGGGAATCGCCCATGGAGCGGAAAATTGCCGCGCCCGCGTTGTAAAGCGCGATAAAGGGGATCGAGGCTGCGACAATCAGCAGGTAGATGTTGCAGTTTGCCATTACATCGGGGGCGATATCGCCGAACACGCCGTTCAGGATCAGAGGGCGGCAGAGGTAGATCAGCGCCATGATGACGGTAGAGAGCGCGCCCGTGAACAGTACGAGCTGGTTGGAAGCT
>CANQEC010000362.1 GCA_947594335.1 uncultured Lachnospiraceae bacterium | reverse complement strand
TCAGCGTGTACCGACCCCGACAGGCTCCACCACGATCCTGAACGCGGTTGTTAAGGGCGCTCCGACAGCAGCGGATATCAACGCAGCTATGAAGGCAGCAACCACAGAGTCCTTCGGATACACCGAGGACGAGATCGTTTCCTCTGATGTTGTCGGCATGAGATTTGGTTCTCTGTTCGATGCTACGCAGACCATGGTTATGAACCTTGGAAACGGAACATCTCAGGTACAGGTTGTTTCATGGTATGACAACGAGAATTCCTATGTAAGCCAGATGGTTCGTACGATCAAATACTTTGCAGAGCTGGCATAACAGTCGTGGGTTTTCATCGATCTAAGCTATTAGTAGTATGACCTGAAAAGAGGTCCGGTCTGAAAGGGCCGGGCTTCTTTTGTAAGGAAAAGGATTAATATCAGGAGGAATTCCAATGCTTAACAAGAAATCTGTTGATGATATCAATGTAAAAGGCAAAAAAGTTCTGGTGCGCTGTGATTTCAATGTACCGCTCAAGGAAGGAAAGATCACGGATGAGAACCGTCTCGTCGCGGCCCTTCCTACCATTAAGAAACTGATCGCTGACGGCGGAAAGGTCATTCTCTGCTCACACCTCGGCAAGCCGAAGGGAGAGCCGAAGCCGGAGCTTTCTCTCGCGCCGGTTGCTGTCCGCCTTTCCGAGCTGCTCGGCCAGGAAGTAAAGTTTGCGGCTGACGACGAGGTTGTCGGCGCGAACGCGAAGGCTGCTGTCGAGGCCATGAAGGACGGCGAAGTGATTCTTCTTCAGAATACCCGTTACAGAGTCGAGGAGACGAAGAACGGCGAGGCATTCTCCAAAGAGCTGGCTTCCCTGTGCGACGTCTTTGTAAACGATGCGTTTGGTACCGCTCACCGCGCACACTGCTCCAACGTTGGTGTGACATCGTTTGTAGATACCTGCGCAGTTGGCTATCTGATGCAGAAAGAGATCGATTTCCTTGGCAACGCCGTGAACAATCCGGTTCGCCCGTTCGTGGCGATCCTTGGCGGCGCGAAGGTTGCGGACAAGCTGAACGTAATCTCCAACCTGCTTGAGAAGTGCGATACGCTGATCATCGGCGGCGGCATGGCTTACACCTTCCTGAAGGCTAAGGGCCTTGAAGTCGGAACCTCTCTCGTTGACGACACGAAGATCGACTACTGCAAAGAGATGATGGAGAAGGCGGAGAAGCTTGGCAAGAAGCTGCTTCTTCCGGTTGACACAACGATCGCTCCGGCGTTCCCGTCCCCGATCGATGCAGAAATTGAAGTATCCGTTGTGAAAGCTGACGCGATTCCGGCTGACCAGATGGGCCTTGATATCGGAACAGAAACAGCAGAGCTCTATGCCGAGGCTGTGAAGTCCGCGAAGACCGTTGTGTGGAACGGACCGATGGGTGTGTTCGAGAACCCGATCCTTGCAAAAGGCACGATCGCGGTTGCGAAGTCCCTTGCAGATACAGACGCGACGACGATCATCGGCGGCGGCGATTCCGCGGCGGCTGTAAATCAGCTTGGCTTTGGCGACAAGATGTCTCACATCTCCACAGGCGGCGGCGCTTCCCTTGAGTTCCTTGAGGGCAAGGAGCTTCCGGGCGTAGTGGCGGCGGATGACAAGTAAGAAAGACTGGGCTTATACAGAAAATATAACAACGAGGAGATTACAAAAATGGCAAGAAAGAAAATTATTGCGGGCAACTGGAAAATGAACATGACTCCGACCGAGGCTGTAAAGCTTGTCGAGACATTAAAGCCGCTTGTTGCGACCGAGGAAGCCGACGTTGTATTCTGCGTGCCGGCGATCGATATCATTCCGGTAGTTGAGGCCGCGAAAGGCTCCAACATTCAGGTGGGCGCAGAAAACATGTATTTCGAGGAGAAAGGTGCCTACACAGGCGAGATTTCTCCGGCAATGCTTGTGGACGCAGGCGTGAAATATGTTGTACTTGGCCACTCAGAGAGAAGAGAGTACTTCGCTGAGACGAGCGAGACAGTCAATAAGAAGATGCTCAAGGCATTTGAGCACGGCATCACGCCGATCATGTGCTGCGGCGAGTCTCTTGAGCAGAGAGAGCAGGGCATCACGATGGACTGGATCCGTCAGCAGGTAAAGGTTGGTTTCCTGAACGTTACGGCGGATCAGGCAAAGACGGCGGTCATCGCATACGAGCCGATCTGGGCCATCGGAACCGGAAAAACCGCTACGACCGAGCAGGCGCAGGAGGTCTGCGCTGAGATCCGCAAGTGCATCGCAGAGATCTATGACGACGCGACAGCAGCGGCAATCCGCATCCAGTACGGCGGCTCCGTAAACGCGAAGACAGCTCCGGATCTGTTCGCTCAGGCGGATATCGACGGCGGTCTTGTAGGCGGCGCCTCACTCAAGGAAGAGTTCGGAAAGATCGTAAATTATAAGTAATCCTTCAGCTTTGTCAATAATACACAAATAAAATACTATAAAACGCCATGGAATGTGTTAAGGATCAGCGGATTTTGCTGATCAGAATATGTTGCATGGCGTTTTTAATTTGAAAATTTTGCGGACTATTTTCTTTTTAGATGTTAATTTGTCATGCTGGATCGCTTAATTTTCTCCTCCTGAATATAAAACTGCAAGAATTGCATTTACAATTTTCTTTGCTGTGTTATAATAATATCACAAAAATTTAAGGAGGACAGAGAAGATGAAACGATTCAGAAGAAGCATGCTTATTATCGCAGTGTCTTTATCTTTGGTGATGGCAGTTCCGGACTGTCTTGGGGATCAGGTCATTGTAGAGGCTCATTCCGGAAGGACAGACTCCAGCGGCGGCCACCATGACTACAAAAACGCAAGCGGTTTAGGGAGCTACCATTACCATCATGGGTATCCTGCTCATTTACATCCAAATGGAAAATGTCCATACAAAAGTGGATCATCGAGCAAAAAATCATCATCATCTAAAAAGAAGCCAAACGCGAAGGCTAAATTGAACAAAACCAAGGTAAGCATAACAGCAGGCAATACATACCAGCTGAAAGTATCCGGAAATGACAGCAAGGTCACATGGAAATCCAATAAGCCGTCAGTCGCAAAAGTTAATTCCAAAGGGAAGGTGACAACGAAGAAGGCCGGAACAGCTAAAATTACTGCCAAAATGTCAAACAAGAAACTGACATGTACGATTACGGTAAAAGGCCCTCAGATTAATGAGACCACGCTTTCTTTGGAAGTAGGGGAGACCGGGAAACTCAAGATCAGCAGAAAAGGGAAATACTCTCCAAAATGGTCGAGTTCAGACAACTCTGTTGCATCAGTAAGTACCAGCGGCAAGGTGACTGCAAAAGCAGAAGGGGAGTGTACCATTACCGCAAAAGTAGGGTCTAATAAATGTAAGTGTAAAGTATATGTTTTTGATTACACGGATGAAGAAGAAGATTATGACGATTACGACGACTACGATGATTACGACGACTACGATGATTACGATGATTATGACGACTATGATGACTACGATGACTATGACGACTACGACGATTATGACGACTATGACGACTACGATGATTATGATGACAGCTATGATGACTACGACGATTCAGATTTATACTGGTAAATGAAAGGTTTTGATTTGCTGAAAAGGCAGGAATGCGGCGGTAAATTAATTGACAAAACGATAAGGAGAGGATATAGTAAATCAAAAAAATTAAGGAATGAAGAAAAGAAGAATTTAGTTTAAGCCAAAACGGCAGACGGGAGAATGACAGAAATGGCCAGTCTGAAAGTAAGAATCAAAAAAATGGATAAAAATGCAAAAATCCCGACAAGAAGAAGCAGCCAGGCGGCGGGATATGATCTGTATGCGGATATAATTTCCGGGACACAGGATATCGGACCGGGAGGAACGGCGAAAATCGGAACGGGGATTGCGGTTGAAATTCCGGACGGATATTTCGGAGCGGTATTTGCCAGAAGCGGGCTGGCGGCGAAAAAGGGATTGAGACCGGCCAACTGCGTGGGAGTCATTGATTCGGACTACCGGGGAGAAATTTTTGTACCTCTGCATAATGATTCCGGCGAAATCCGGACAGTAGCAGACGGAGACAGAATCGCCCAGCTGGTTATCCTTCCCTATATGACAGTCGATTTTGCCGAGGCGGATGAGCTGTCGGAGACGGAACGAGGAGAGGGAGGTTTCGGGAGTACCGGAATACAGTAGATATCTCGCGTATCTATTGCCTTTTTTCTTATCCCATGTTAAACTGGAAACTGCACCGGTTCGTTCAATCGTTTCAGTAAGGCGGACATGTGAAGATTCATTATGTCCGGGAACAATTGTGTCTTCTGGTCCGCGCTTTGTTTTTGGGGCGCGGACAGAAATTGAATGAAAGGGGTTGGCGGTATATGCAGGATGATCATAGGAAAACTGCGGACAACAGCTGCAAGATGAGTCCTGACAGAGAGCATGCGGATGGGATATCCCCACCTCTTCCCGGAATCCGGATACACAGGTATGAATGGGAAGCTGCGAAACTTATACATAACGGAAGCTTTCTTAAGCTTCATTCTTTTATTATCCCCTATCTGACAGACAGGCGTGCCTGCACAAATCATGAGACAGAAGAGGAACTGCGGGACAGGCTGGCAGAGTCGATGCCGTGGGATGATGCGGATCAGCTGACGAAGCTGCTCATGGATAATATTCCGGAAACAAAATGGAACGGAATGCCTGTGCGGTATATCATTGACTGGTCCAGGGATAACCGATTTGACGGATATCATAAATGGATTCCTGTAAGTCATGACATTCTTCGGAAAATGAAAATCGATGAGGCACAGCTGCATGAAACTGCGCTTCGGAATATCATTCAGGAAGATTTTCTTACTTACATTTCAAAAAAAAGCATTGGTATCAATGAGATGCTGATTCTTGATCCCGCTCCGGATCCGAAAAACGGCGGCAGCGAAAATATTCTGATTAAAAAGCTGTCCTGGTGCGGCCTTCTTCTGAAAGACAGTTCATGGAAAAAACTTGAGAATCTGACAAAGTCATCTTTTTATCTGCTTCCATTGTTCCGAACCCGATTTTATCTGATCCCGCTCACCGGAAATGAAACTGCTGACCAGACAATTCTGGAAATACTCCGGGACGCGGCAAAAGCAGCACCGGATGGAATAGACTTTCTGACAGACAGAATCTTTTTCTTTTCTGACGGAAAGCTCAGAGATATTTTATAGCTCCTGTTTTTGACCGCAGACAATACCAGGTTGTGACGGCGATTGCGCCGGCGGTTCTGTATGCGCTGTTTATGCGGAGACTCCGGGAGGAAATGTAAACGGAAAAACGGGATCTTGCGATTCATCCATCGACAGAAAGCGGAATGATATCATATTTGCAGGAATTAATAAGATAACAGACTACTTTGCCGCTCTGCACTAAAAACATTTTGATCTCGTCCAGTTTGTTTAACCGCAAAAAAGACCGGATCCACGCAAGGTCGGCGCCGGATATCGGTTCATGGTCCGGATGACAATGGATAAACGCAAATTCAGTATAGCCTTTTTCAGCACCGGATTTGATCGCTTCTATCAGCGAACTGACATCCGGCCGGTAAGCTGATTCGGTGCATACGCCTGCTTCGTCGGAAAAATAGGACATGATCCTGTCTTCAAGAAGGAAAACAAGACCGCCTTTTTCCCTTCCGTTATAGGCGAAGGCGCTTAATAATTTGCTGTATAAATTCTGATCAATTTTCATTTTTATAATTTAAGAAGAGGTGTGTTTATTTTTATAACCTGAGAAAAGGTGCGGACGAAGCTGTGCCGCACCTTTTTTCAGCTGCTGTGCGCAGATCCGCGTAAAAAACAGCTGCTGTGAAATTATCTCTTATTCGGATGGGCGGGACGTTTGGAACATCTGTCGCCTTCATAATTGGGATCCGAAATCTCCCGGTTCCATGCGCTGCACCACAGCTTGCCGTCGCGGGTACCATGGTAAGGACAGTCAAAGCATGTGTAACCGTAACGGAAGGAGAGCTTTTCATCAAACTGAATGTTTTCCGGATTTTTCATCATGTTGTTTTTCATTGTGGATTCCTCCTTTTAATAAAGTAACAGTGTCAGATACCGCCATGTTTCCGGATTTTTCCGGTTAACTGCGGATGTCCGGCGTTAAACAATCTGTTAGGAAACAATATACGCTGTTTTGACGATAAAGTCAATCTGCTTTGGGGAAGATGAGCCTGTGGGCGGCAGACAAATATAAATTTGGAGTATATTACAAAAAATTTGTGAACTGCTGTGTAAAAATTCAGCTGTTGACTTGTCTGTATTGAGGGTGTATGATCATGGGGCAAAAATATCTTTTACCCTAACCCGGATAAACCGGAAAAGTTTTGCATTTCCTCTACGTTTCAATTACAATAAAGAAAAACGATGGAGGA
>CANQEC010000361.1 GCA_947594335.1 uncultured Lachnospiraceae bacterium | reverse complement strand
GCTAAGCTGGTAAAAGAGACGTTTCCCCGCGCACCGCACGACAAGCATTCCGCCTTTCCAGTACAGGAAACACGGCTTCTCTGTGGTAAAGCAGGCAGTCTCAGTAAAGATCCGCTGGTTCATGTCGATCACGCGCAGGATGCCGCTGTGCCATACCGCAACCATCCGGCTGTCATTTACCGCAAACTGGCTCCCCGCTTTTAACTGTGGGAAAAACGCGCCGTCCTTTGACAGGCTCCTCCCCCGCCGGATCAGCAGATGGTTTCCTCCGGCTTTGCGCATCCATTCCTGTTTCTTTCGCCGGTCGGCTGACTTCTCCAGGCGCAGGAAAAGTTCGGGAAGTGCGGCCTGCAGAAAGGAATCCGGCCACAGCCTGAACAGAAGATCCTTCTCCTTCAGCAGTTCCAGCAGCCAGAGGGCGCGGGGAGACGACGCATACTTCTCCAGATATTCCCGAAGACTCTGGCGCATTTCGCAGCGCACAAACGCATCCAGGCAGAAAAGATTCTCCAGCTCCTCCTGAATTGCGCGGTATTTCCCCATTTTCTCATACAGCGGGAACAGTTCCTCTGCCTTGCGGCGGTTGGCGGTAACGCGGTTCCCGTCTCTTAAAAGCCACTCCTGCCATTTTGCGCTAAAGTACGCGCACATGATCCCGGCTATCCTGCGGCGCTCCTCTTTTGAAACCGCCCGCAGAACATATTCCTTCAGGCGGACATGGCGGTACTGCAGCAGGGAAATGCCGTGATCGGAAACATCCGACAGCAGCTCCCGGATCTCCGCATAGAACATCGCCCACAGGACGACCGGTATTTTTCCGGTGTAAGCGGAAGCCTTATCGGAGGCATCCCCTCTTTCCTCAAGGCCGCTGACCTCAAAGCTCCATTCCGTCTGTCCCCGGATTTCCTCCACGACCTCCTGATCCAGCGATAAAAGGTCAATCAGTTCCGCTTCCGTCAGTCCGACCGAGGCCAGAGCCAGAAAGTACAGCGCGTGCGTACGGAAAACCTGGTACGTCTCCCGGTCCTTCTGGAACAGTGCTCTTTGCACCAGCTCCTCAAAGGTGAGCTTTCGGGTACAGACAAACGGTTTTTCGCTGTGAAGCCGCCGGCAGATCTGGGTCAGCAATTCGACGTCCAGCGCCGTCATGGAAGCAGGCATGCTGCTTTGGACTGCCGCTTCCTGCCATGGCTGCAGGCAGCGGCCTTTCTTTCTCAGCATTGCGCGCAGCAGTTCCATGCTTTCCCCGTCTGAAAGTTCTCTGACCGGAACCGCGCAGGCCCCTGCCGCTTCCCGCTCTGCCGGCAGCAGCGTCTGCTCTGACTTTGCCGCCGCAATCAGCGTAACGCATCCGGGCAGTTTTATCTGAAAAAGGCCCTTATCTGCCCCTTTGTAGTCCGAAATATGGTCAAGACTGTCCAGGATGAGCGTAACCGGCTCCCCGGAAACGATGTTCTGAAGCTGACGTTCAAACCAGGCCACCGGCCTGCGGATCTGCTCCTCTGCGGGCGTTTCTTTTTTCAGAATCCCCTGTTTTTCCAGCGAGTCCACCAGAAACTCCAGGGCAGGAAACAAAAGCCGCCTTCCGGGCTGCGTATCATTGAAGACCGCCGCCAGCTTCTCTCCTCTTTTTTCCTTTTCCCCGGCAAAATGTTTCAGGAAAGAACTCTTCCCTCCGCCCGAGGCGCCGACCAGAAAAACAGCGCCCCCTTTTCTGTTCCTGCACGCAGAATCGACTTTCTCATGCCAGGGAAGCCAGAGGAAACTGTCCTCTATCGAACGGTACATGCGGTTCAGCAGCGCGCATTCCTGCTCAAATTCCGACTGCTCCCCGCAGCCCTCCGTCTGCTTGTCGATGATCCGAAGCAGAAAGCGCTTCGCATGTTCTACATAATCGGAACTTCCCGGTTCATATTCGCACACCTGCTCCCAGCCGTCGGCACAGTCAGCCGTCTGGCGCAGCCTTTTCTGAAGCTTTTGGGCCCGGCGCCTCAGTCTCTTTGCCTCAGGCTTTCCCTCCGGCGGCACCGCCTCGTTTTCTTCCGCTGCATGCCTCTTTTTCAGCATTAGGAAGGTCGTTTCTCTGGATTTTTCGACGCCGAAATAACCGAGCTGAATTTCCTGCTCGGTCGCGGATGTGCTGTATTTCGCTGCTTCCTCCTCCGGCAGCCTCTCCCTGGCCTGCCGCTCCAGCAGCCGGTGAAATTTCCTCCGGTCAGCTTCCCCGCGCAGACCGCCGTCCGCACGCAGGATATGTGTTTTCTCCAGACTGTTCTGATCCAGCATATAACAGGCTTCCATCTTGCGCCTGAAAGGGTCGTCACAGTCCAGCCCGTCTGTCAGCCTTTCCCATTCTTCTGCACAAATTTCCGCGGGCAGAGGCCTCCACCCATAGCGGTCCCCTGCCATGATCAGGAAATTCAGCTGCGGGGACATTTCCTGACACCGCCTGATCTCGTCAAAACAGATCCGCGCGCTCTGATTCTCAGCGGCATCCTCTCTGGAGACGCCCCAGCGCAGGTCGATTACATGAAAAGAAAACCCTCGCTTCCTGCACAGGGCCTCCAATTCCGGATATACCTCGGCAGCAAGGCGGTTTCGTTCCTCCTCAAAATCGCGAAATGTCGAACTGACAAACAGGCGTATCATTCGTTCCTGCATATGGGTCTTCCTTTCTATGGGCTCTCTTTCCTATGGGCTCTCTTTCTATGGTTCTTCCGTATCATTCTCTTCCCAGCGGTAGCGGTTCTTTTTCCGGTAAATCCGTATCACCAGTAAAGCCGCTGCAAATGCCAGCACAATCGCCGCAAGGATGGACAGAGCTCCAAACAGATCCCCTTTCATCGCGGACAGCAGCAGTCCCGCGCCTTTGGCTGCTTTCTGGGAATCCATGCGGGCTATCCCGTCAAAAAGGACATCCATCGCCTTTGACGCATCCTGCATGCCCGAAATTCCCCGCCGATCCGCAAACATCGCCGCCAGCAAAGCCAAAATCAGGAAAAACGGCACCAGAAACCGGACAAACAGGGGCAGTTCCTCTTTCCCGGACTGCTTTTCATTTTTTGCGGGACTCGGACTTTGCCTGGGTTTCCCGTCCTCATCCCAGTGTTCCAGCTCATTTCCTGTCGGCTTGATAAACGGATCGATCAGATCTTTCTTTATTCTTTTCCCGTCCTTCGTGCCAAACAGATACAACCCGAGAACAGGAATAACCCCGATAAACACCGCAAAGGTTTTGAGACTGCCCCCCAGCTCTGTCCGTTCTTCCAGAAAACCTCCCAGAAAATAAAGCGCTCCCGCGCCGGCCAGCAGCGCCAGCAGAACCAAAACCGGTTTCTTTATTTGCTTTTTCAAAATCCTCCTCCTCCCTTCCCCCAAACTACAGGACAATTATACCAATTCCGCAGCGGTTTTGGAAGATCTTATAGCAAACGACAAAAATATTTGCCGTTCCCTATAAATCCTCCGGAGGATGCGCACGAATTTGAAGCGGAAAAATGCCGCTTGAGCGGCACAAATTCGGCGCAGGGAACGAGCAAAACGAAAA
>CANQEC010000360.1 GCA_947594335.1 uncultured Lachnospiraceae bacterium | reverse complement strand
GGGTCGATGAGCTGAGACAGAAATATGATTCCTTCACGGAGGAAACGATCGGGAAGATCATCCGGGATGAAGTCGGCATCGTGTTCATGAAGGTGCTGGAGCATGCCGGCGTCTACAAACGAACGGAGAAGGGACAGAAAGCGTTCCTGAGGTTTGTAGAGTATGTAAATAAGTAAAAAAATAAACAAAGACAATTTTTACAGTTTATAAAGCGGCAGAAATTATCAGGCAAAACAGAAGCGGGCGCTGCACGGGCAGAGATGTTTTCGGGCAGACGCCCTGTTCGCATGAATCGGGCAGACGCGTCTGCCCAGGGAAAGATGTCTGCCAGGGCAGACCGGAATCCCGCGTCAGGATCCGCGGGCGGGCCTTGAATGAGAATAAACTGTAATTACGGAAAGCAGGGAATAAATAATGTATGATCAGCTGACAGAAAAAGACATTCAGAAGATACAGGAGGAGATCGATTACCGCAAACTGGTGGTGCGCAGGGAAGCGATCGAGGCGGTAAAAGAGGCCAGGGCGCACGGGGACTTAAGTGAAAATTTTGAATACCACGCGGCCAAGAAGGACAAAAACACGAACGAGAGCAGGATCCGCTATCTTGAGCGCATGATAAAGACTGCGCGGGTGATCTCCGATGACTCAAAAGACGATGAAGTCGGGCTGAATAATACGGTGCAGGTTTATTTTGAGGAAGATGACGAAGTAGAGACATATAAGCTGGTGACGACGGTCCGCGGCAATTCCATGAACGGGCTGATCAGTATCGAATCGCCTCTGGGCAAGGCGCTGCTCGGCCATAAGGCGGGCGACCGCGTGCATGTTCAGGTAAATCCGGATTATGGGTATGAGGTGGAGATACGGTCGATCGAGAATACGGTGGATGACGGAACGGATCAGATTCGGAAGTTCTGACGGACATCTGCGGGTGTACTGGAACTTCCATGAGTGAAAGCCGATTGCTCCGCTGCTTTGCAGCTTTCGCAATCGCCGCCGGCATTCGCAATTCGTGCCACTCACATTCGCTCGTGTCACTGTATTGCTCATACCGTCTTGCCCGTCCGATGTCCATCTGCCGGTGCATGCAAGCATGCCCGCCGATGGACGCCGTCCGGGGCTTTCACGCAAAAAAAGGAGGGGCCTTCGCGCATTTCTGCACGAAGGCTTCCAAAAGAAGAGAAAATGTATGAAAACTTAACGAATGTTAAGACTGCTGTTTGTCGAAGCCGGAACAAGTACACACGCGCCACGTACTGTTCAGACTTCATTTTATTAACAAAAGGCGATTCGCGAATCTGTTTTCCTTCAGTTATCTTATAGTGGAGAGTATATGCGGAAATTGTGTCCAAATCGTGACAAAAAGCTGAAAGAAATCTAAAAGAAAAATGAAAGAAAGTTTATAAAGAGGTGGTCAGATGGATGTAAATGAAACTCAGTATAAAAAAATGACGGAGGAACCGGTGGCGCGTCTGATCTCATCGCTGGCGATCCCTACGATTATCAGCATGATCGTGACGGCGGTCTACAACACGGCGGATACTTATTTTGTATCGCAGCTGGGGACGAGCGCGTCCGGGGCGGTCGGCATCGTGATGTCTCTGATGGGACTGATCCAGTCGAGCGGCTTTCTGATCGGAATGGGAGCCGGGAGCTGGATGTCGCGGCTGCTCGGAGAAAAGCAGGACGAGAAAGCGTCGGAGGTCGCCGCGAGCGCGTTTTACATGGCGCTGGCGTTCGGTCTTGTGATTGCGGTCGCCGGCGTGAAATTTCTCGACCCGCTGGTCGGGCTTCTCGGAGCGACCGACACGATCCGCCCGTACGCGAGAGATTACGCGCAGTATATTCTCTATGCGGCCCCGCTTCTGATCGCGTCCTTTACCATGAATAAGATGCTGTGTTCCGAAGGGAAGGCTCGTTTTGCCATGGCAGGCATCGCGTCGGGCGGCATCCTCAACATTATTCTTGACCCGATTTTTATTTTTGTTTTCCGCCTGGGAATCGCGGGAGCCGCGATCGCGACGGCGCTCAGCCAGGCAGTCGGGTTCTTTATTCTGCTGTATATGTATGTGAGCGGCAGGACTGTTGCGAAGCTAAGTCCGCGCGGCATATCGAAAAGCGCCGGTGTCTACGCGGGCATCATAAAATTCGGGCTGCCGTCATTTTTCCGGCAGGGCCTTTCCAGCGTGGCAATGATCGCGCTGAACACAAACGCGGCTGTTTACGGCGACGCCGCCGTCTCCGCGATGGCGATCGTGACCAAGATCTTTATGCTCGTCTTCTCGGTGGTTATCGGTTTCGGACAGGGCTACCAGCCTGTCGCCGGGTACAATTACGGCGCGAAAAAATTTGACCGCGTGCGGGAGTCGGTACTCTTCATGCTGAAGACGGCGACCCTGTTTATCTCTGTGTTTGCGGTCCTGGTCTGGGCGGCGGCGCCTGAGCTGATCCGCCTGTTTATCAGCGACGACGCGGACGTGATCCGCATCGGGACGGAGGCGATGCGGTTCCAGTGTGTATCGATGCCGTTTCTGCCGCTCGGCGTCTGCGCCAACATGACGTTTCAGTCGATCGGAAAGCCGGCCCTCGCGACGATTCTCTCCGCCGCCCGGCAGGGCTATGTGTTCCTGCCGCTGATCGTAATTCTGCCGCGCATATTCGGCATACGCGGCGTGGAGGCGGGGCAGTCCGTCGCGGATATCATAACATTCTTTATCTGTATTCCGTTTCTGGTGAAGTTTCTGAGGGAGTGTTCGGCGGGGACGCGGGGAGTGAGCGTCACGGATGACGGGAAATAAAATATTCATGGAGTGAAACATCCGCGGGGATGCAGCTTCCGCGGATGTTTTTATTGGAAAAAGACTGAAAATATGGTAGAGTAAATCATATAAATGATGGATGGGGTTTTATATTTTATGGAAGAAATACGTGAATTGTTTGAAATAACAGAAAAGCGTCAAGAAGAATCGGCAGGTATAGAAGCAGACCTGAATGAAGACAACGGCCAGGATGAGGAAAGTATCTTTAATGAAAAGGAAATAAGAGTATCGCAAAAGAGTATAACAGTTTCTTTGATAGAACACTGGATTCAGGAAGGAACCTTAAATCTGACTCCGGATTATCAGAGAAATCTGATCTGGGATATTAACAGGAAATCATCTCTTATCGAATCTTTACT
>CANQEC010000359.1 GCA_947594335.1 uncultured Lachnospiraceae bacterium | reverse complement strand
TTTTAAAATCAGTGACATAATCTCCCCCCGCTGATGTGTACCGGGAACGCGCGTTCACTCAGTCGAATGTTCCCGGCGCCATGCTTTCTGTTCTGCATTTTCGAATTACGGTTTTCCCGGATGTCGTGACGTTTCTGTTCTTTTGGGACATCCGTTTTCTCTTTGCGGAAACTCCCCATCAGGCGGCATCCGTTTTCTTCTTGCGGCGGTTGTCTTCGCCTGATGGCTATCACTTTTCCTGTCAGGAAATCTCCGCATAAAGATCTTTACTTTCTTTCTGGATAAATTCCTGCTCCAGCGAGATCTTCTCAAAATCCTCCATCGCCTCACGGCTCACTTCCGTGGAAACCTGAATCTTTGTGAAAGCGCTCTCCAGAATTTCACTGTCCAGAGATTTCCCTGTGGCATCATTGATCTCCTCGTTGACCACCTTTGCCGCCTCGCTGCTGTTCTCGCTGATGTAGGCCGTGGTCTCCTCATGCGCCTTGAGAAACTTTTTCACAAGCTCCGGATTATCCTTCAGGAAATCATTCCGCACGACCACGACAGCCACCGGGTAATCCCCGCCGCGGTATACCTCGTCATAGTCAAGAACGATCTCGGCCCCGCTTCCCTCTAGCGTCGAACCCCACGGTTCCGGCACCAGCGCCGCGTCGATATTGCCCTGATCCATCATGTTTTGCACATCCGCGTTGTCCACCGCGACCACATTGACTGTTCCGCCCTCCTCGGTCGTTGACAGCCCGTTGTCCTCCAGAAGCTTCAGCAGGCAGAGATGCTGCGTGTTCCCAATCTGCGGGATTGCCACAGTCTTTCCATCCAGATCAGCGACTTCCTCAATGCCGCTCCCTGCCGCACGCAGAAGTTCCGCGCCCGCCAGCGTTGCCCCCGAAAGGATCGATACGTCCCCGTCCGACCTCACATTCGCCGTGATTGCCGGAACCGGCCCGATATATCCGATATCAATATCTCCGGAAAACAGTGCCTCCACTTCAGCCGGACCTGCGTTGAACGCTGTCCATGTAATGGAAACATCATTTCCAAACGCCTTGTCAAGCGTCCCTTCCGCCTTCATATACAGCGCCTGCGCATGCGTCACATTATTAAAATACCCAACTTTTACTTCCTTCGCCTCTTCCTTTTTCCCGCATCCGGAAAGTCCTGTCAGCGCCAGCACCGTCACTGCCATAATTCCGATTGTCCTTGTCATCTTTTTCATCCTGAAATCCTCCCCTGCGGTCTGATTTACACCGCTTTCTGCTCAACTTTTTTCTTTGTTCCGGCCCTGGCTTCTGTCCGACCGGATTTCTTTCTTTGCCCAGCTTCGCTTTCCGCACGGCTGAACAAACTCCTTTTCATCCGCTGATCACTTCTGATCGCCAGCCTTCATCTATGATAAAAAAAATCGCACGCAATAACAACCAAAAAATCGACAACGTTATCACATATGTTTTTCCTGATTTTCTTGCTTTTATTCATGAAATATACTACAATACTCTCGTCAGTTTCTGCAAACGTTGTCAACATATCAGGGAGGTATTTTATGTCACTGAAAGAAATTGCGCGCTTAAGCGGCGCGTCCGTTTCCACCGTCTCGCGCGTTCTGAACCGCCCGGACTACCGCTGTTCCGATCCCGCGCTTCAGGAGCGTATCTGGAAATACGCGCAGGAGCTTGGATATCTGCCGGATCAGGCTGCCCGCGAATTAAAGCTGGGCCGTCGTCAGGAATCCTCACAGCCGCTGATCATCGATATCTTTCTCACGCGGTTTCAGT
Organism: uncultured Lachnospiraceae bacterium; assembly: GCA_947594335.1. Classification (GTDB taxonomy): domain Bacteria; phylum Bacillota; class Clostridia; order Lachnospirales; family Lachnospiraceae; genus Choladousia. The sequence continues at coordinate 787 of CANQEC010000359.1, read as the reverse complement.
CCCTCGACGTCGATCCTTTTTTTGAAGAGCTCCATGCCGCTCTGCGTGAGGAGCTTCTGCAAAACGGCTGTCATCTGGGCCAATTCCTGACCCTGCCCGACGTCACGGAGTTTTCCCGGAACCTGAGTCCGTTCCCGTCCGGGCAGACCGCGGCGGACGGCATCATCCTTCTTGGAAAATGTCCTTCGGAGCTGATCACCCCGCTGAAGCGGCGCTACCACAGTCTGATCGGCATCGACCGCAATCCCACCAGTTTTGACTACGACGAGGTCGTCTGCAGCGGTTTGTCCGCAGCCACCGCGGCCATGGATTATCTGGTCTCGCTCGGGCATAAAAAAATCGCCTACATAGGAGACTGCTCCTATGAGGCGCGCTATATCGGATACTACCAGTCGCTGATCACGCACCGGCTTCCGCTTGATTATTCCAATATTTATCCGACCAGCCAGACCAGGCAGGAAGGCATGAAGATTACGGAGCTCCTGCTGCTAAAAGACCCTCTTCCTTCCGCCATCTTCTGCGCAAACGACGCGACAGCGCTCGGCGTCCTCGACTGCCTGAAAAAGCACCGGAACAAAAAATATATCCCATCGATCATATCCATCGACAACATCCGGGAAGCACAGCAGTCCTCTCCCAGTCTGACCACGATCGACATTCCGAAACGCGAGATGGCTCATCACGCAGTCAGAATCCTGCTCGACCGGATCCGGCACGGCCATAAAGAAAACATCCGGATGGAGCTTCCCTGCCGCCTGATCGAGCGGGAGAGCTGCTCCTATGCAGG
>CANQEC010000358.1 GCA_947594335.1 uncultured Lachnospiraceae bacterium | reverse complement strand
ACGATAAGGAAGCGTATATGTCGGTGCCGCTTCCGATTTATGCGGCGGAGCTGACAAATCTTGAGACAGGAGCGAAGATCGCGTCAGAGAACGGGAGAGTGAACCTTACACTTGGGGCTGGAGGAAGCGCTCTGCTCAAAATTTGAAGCCAAAAACAGAATTTTTGAACAGGTAGAACAAAAAATAATTATAAAATATTGAAAAATATGGCAAAAATAGATATAGTAAGGTATAAGCTTAAGATTTTGATCTGGGCAGGGGCAAAGAGAAAGAGGAATGCCCAAAAAGCAGTCCAAAAGAGCAGTTGAAACAGGGAGAAAAGATATGGCAGGAAGAAAAAAAACAACAGAAACAGCAGATGCAATGAAACAGGCAGCAGTATCCGGAAGGAGGAAAAAAACCACATCGGAAGAAAAACCGGCGGCGCGCGGGCGGAGAACTTCCTCAAAGGCGCCGGAATTTATCACGGATCTTGATCAGTATCTGTTCGGGCAGGGTACGCATTATGACATTTTCAAAAAACTGGGTGCTCATCCGTCCGTTAAGAGAAAAGCCGAGGGCATGCATTTCGCAGTGTGGGCGCCGAATGCCGAGGCCGTCCATCTGGTCGGAAATTTCAACGACTGGAATGAAGAGTCGCATCCGATGGAGAGACTGGAGCCTCTTGGAATTTATGAGACTTTTATAAAAGGCATGGGAACGGGAGAAGTCTACAAATATCTGATCACCACGAAGGACGGAAGGAAACTTTATAAAGCGGATCCGTTTGGAAATTCGGCGGAATTCAGACCGGGGACGGCTTCCGTGACGGCGGATATCTCAAACTTTAAGTGGAGCGACGGCGTGTGGATGCAGAAGCGGGCGTCGTATAAGCAGGATGAGAGCCCGGTTTCGATTTACGAGGTACATCCGGGAAGCTGGAAAAAACATCCTCATGGGGACGACAGCGCAGGGTATTACAATTACCGGGAATTTGCGAAGGAGCTTTCCGCGTATGTAAAAAAGATGGGTTATACGCATGTCGAACTGATGGGAATCGCGGAGCATCCGTTTGACGGTTCGTGGGGATATCAGGTGACGGGTTATTTCGCGCCGACTTCCCGCTACGGAACTCCGGAGGATTTTGCGTATTTTGTAAATCAGATGCACCGCAGCGGAATCGGAGTGATTCTCGACTGGGTTCCGGCTCATTTTCCGAGGGACGCGCAGGGACTTTCGGAGTTTGACGGCACCTGCCTGTATGAATACGCGGATCCCAGAAAAGGAGAGCATCCGGACTGGGGAACAAAGGTTTTCGACTATGGGAAGAATGAAGTCAAGAATTTCCTGATCGCGAACGCAATCTTCTGGCTTGAGCAGTTCCATGTGGACGGGCTGCGCGTGGACGCGGTGGCTTCCATGCTCTACCTGGATTACGGAAGAAGGGACGGCCAGTGGGTGCCGAATATCTACGGCGGGAACAAGAACCTTGAAGCGATCGAGTTTTTCAAGCATCTGAACAGCGTGCTGCTGGGAAGGCTTCCGGGAGTCATGATGATCGCGGAGGAGTCAACGGCGTGGCCCAAAGTGACCGGAAAGCCGGAAGACGACGGGCTTGGATTTACGATGAAATGGAATATGGGATGGATGCATGATTTCCTTGAATACATGAAGCTGGATCCTTATTTCAGGCAGTACAACCACAATAAAATGACGTTTGCGATGACCTACGCATACTCTGAAAAATATATTCTTGTGCTGTCGCATGACGAGGTTGTGCATCTGAAATGTTCCATGATCAATAAGATGCCGGGACTTTACGATGATAAATTCGCGAATCTGAAGGCAGGATATTCCTTTATGATCGGACATCCGGGCAAAAAGCTGCTGTTTATGGGACAGGATTTTGCTCAGTTCCAGGAGTGGAGCGAGGCGAGAGAGCTTGACTGGTATCTGCTGGAAGAAGAAAAGCACCAGCAGCTGCAGAATTATGTGTCGGCGCTGCTCCATCTGTATAAGAGAACGCCCGCCCTGTACAGCGCGGACTGCATGCCGGAAGGATTTGAATGGATCAACGCGGATGATAATTCCCGCAGTATATTCAGTTTTGTGAGACATTCTCAGGACGGAAAGAGCAATCTTCTGTTTGTGATTAATTTCACGCCGGTTGCAAGGCCGGATTACCGGGTCGGAGTGCCGAGAAAGAAACAGTACAGACTTGTCCTGAACAGCGACGCGAAGGAATATGGCGGAAGCGGAAAAGAACAGCCGCTCGTCTACAAGGCGGAAAAGAGCGAATGCGACGGAAGACCGTTCTCGTTTGCATATGATCTTCCGGCTTACGGAGTCGCGGTGTTCAAATTCTGAAAAATGACGTTGCACTTTTTTGGAAAATAAATTATTATAACAGTGCAAAACTTTTGACGTCATTATTCAGAGAGAGAGGGGAAAACTTATGATTTCCAGCCAGATTTTACAGAATACGATCGATGAACTTCACAGCATTACGAGGATTGATTTTTCCGTGATGGATGTGGAGGGAAATGAAATTGCCACAACGATACCGACAGATTATCTGCTGCCGCAGGCGATCGT
>CANQEC010000357.1 GCA_947594335.1 uncultured Lachnospiraceae bacterium | reverse complement strand
GCCAGGTAGGCGAGAAAAGCGCTCCACCCCATTTCCATCGGGCCGATCGTGAAAAAAAGAGGCGTCTGTCCAAGAATCCACAGCGCGAGAAGAAACAGATTCGCCGCGAAGCAGACGGCAAAATCGGCCAGATAGATATGCCGGCGTGTGTGGCCGACGATTAATTTGTTCCGGATGGTTCCGTCGGAATGCTCGGTTCCGAGAAACAGACTGACGAACACGGCGAAGATCATGCCTGCATAGGGGGCCAGATTAAAAAAGAATTCTTCCATTGTGACGGCAAGGCTGCCTGCAGTCTGGACCTGCCATGACTCTGTGCTGTTCGGCACGCTGACAAGAGAAATCAGGATCACGACGGCGGCTGTGATCCGGAAGGTTCTGTCTCTGCGAAGTCGGAAGAATCCGGCGCTTAAAAGTCTGCTCATGACGCGCTGCCTCCTTTCGAAAGGAAAAATCTGCCGAAATCTGCAGTTTCCTGCCGGGAAAAAAGAAAAAGCTTACACATGGCTGGCACCTCCTGTCAGGGAAATGAAATAACTTTCCAGGCTCTCGTCTTTTTCCTGGATGGAGAGGATTTCACAGCATTCCGTGGCCAGAACTTTGGCCAGCCAGGTGATATTTACCCTTTCATACACGTCGGCCGCAGTATTCGAGAGGATCTTATGTTCGATGTCAGCTTCCGTCAGAATCCGGGCGAGAATCCTGGTATCCGTGACTTCTATGCGCATGCATTTGCGGCAGGCATGTTCCAGTTCCCGGGCGCTGAATTCTTTTACCATCCGGCCGTTGTCGATGATCCCGTAGTGGGTGGCAAGCCGGGAAAGCTCATCGAGGATGTGGCTTGAGATCAGGATCGTGATCTGCCGTTCGCGGTTCAGTTTCAGAATCAGCTCGCGGATTTCGATGATGCCCTGCGGATCAAGGCCGTTGACCGGCTCGTCGAGCACCAGAAGATCCGGGCTGCCGGCAAGCGCGAGCGCGATCCCAAGCCGCTGTCGCATGCCGAGTGAAAAATTTCCGGCCTTTTTCCTGCCGGTGCCGCCAAGTCCGACCAGATGCAGAAGCTCCTTCAGCCCGTCAAAAGACGGCAGCCCGAGGATCAGGTACTGCTGCTTCAGATTTTCTTCGGCGGTCATATTCAGATAGATCGACGGAGTTTCCACCACAGCGCCCATGCGGCGGCGCGCCTTCTCGATATTCTTCTGGTCGCTTCGGATCCCGTACAAGGTGAAAGTCCCGGAAGTCGGGTTCTGCAGTCCGCAGATCAGACGGATCAGGGTTGTCTTCCCGGCTCCGTTTTTCCCGACAAAACCGTAGATGGCCCCCCTTGGCACATGCATGGAAAGTCCGTTCAATGCCTGAAAATGCCGGTATTTTTTCTTCAGATCGTGTGTTGTCAGCACATAGTTCATAGCGTTTGGCCTCCTTTTCCGGGCCGCTGACCTGTCCCTGCGCGGGCTGTCCCGCGTCCGTGGACTTTCATCCATGGCAGTGCCCTGCCGTCAGTTATGCATGAAGCTGGCTCCTGCAGAATCGGCGGTGCAGGGCAGCGGCTCTTTTGCACGCAGTATAGCAGAGAATGGTCAAGAAGACGGTCAGGAAAAGCGTCAGTATTTCGTCAAGATTCCGATCAGATGTTCATTTGCCCCGGGAGCTGCCGGTGCCCGGTTTGCCGGTTTCCTTCCCGGGAATCTGTTTTGGCGCAGCGTCGGTTTCCCTGGCGCCGGCATTCAGCCGGAATCCGATTCCCCACACCGTTTCAATATAATCCGCGCCGCCTGCCTCCTGCAGTTTTTTCCGAAGATTGCTGACGTGCTGCTTTAAGGACCGCTCGGTGCAGTCCGGCGTATCGAGGCTGATGCGGTCCAGCAGAACGCTTTTGGAGATGGCACGTCCGGGATTGTTCATCAGCAGTTTGAGAATGGCAAACTCGGTCCGCGTCAGCCTTACGGGACAGTCTTTGACCGCCGCCTCAAGGGATACGGGATTCAGTATCAGGCTGCCGGCGGTCAGCAAAGAGGCGTCCTTTGTCTTTTCGGATTTTCGGAGCTGAACGGTGATGCGCGCGAGAAGTTCCTCTCTGTGAAAAGGCTTGGTGATGTAGTCGGCGGCTCCGTTAAGCAGAAGGGAGACTTTATCCTGCACATCCGCTTTGGCACTCAGGACAATGACAGGGATATTTTTAATCTGCGGCAGGACCTCCTCGCCGGAGAGTCCGGGCAGCATCAGATCCAGAAGGATCAGGTCGGGTCTGTTCTGCGAGAGCAGATAGAGGGCCTCGGTGCCGGAGTAGGCGCGCAGCACGGTATAGCCCTCCTGCCTCAGAATTTCGGTAAGAATGTCCCCGATATGGACGTCGTCATCAATAACCGCGATTGTTTTCATCCGAACTGCCTCCACTAATATACGCTCCGCGAGGATGCGCAAGGATTCGGAGCTGAAGATGTCTGCTGGTGCAGACCCGAATCCCGCGCGCCAGACTCGCGAACGAGTCTGGCATCTTTTGACCCCAACATCATATCATACGGCCTGAAACTTTTCCATATTTTTCAGGTTCAGGCGAAAATCCGTTTGCATTTATCGAACATATGTTC
>CANQEC010000356.1 GCA_947594335.1 uncultured Lachnospiraceae bacterium | reverse complement strand
GGTGCATAAATCCCACATAAGGATCCAGTCCCGCCCCATTCAATGCGTTCGCACAGTCATTTGCGAGCAGCGTATAACCAAAGGAAAGCATGGCATTCACATTATCCAGAGGAGGGCGTTTGTTTCTTCCATGGAAAGGAAATGCTTCTTTCTGATTCAGTATGAGCTCATCAAATACTCCAAAGTAAATAGATGCGCTCTCCCCTTCGATTCCCCTGAGAGAATTCAGATCCTTTTCATTCCGTATTTTACTCATTGCATCCATCAGATACTGCATCGAACACCTGCAGCGTTCTTCATCAACTCTAAGCGCATGATCTCTCACCGTTCTGTCGATTGTCCATCGGCAGTTAAACACCTTGCCCAGTATCAGATTCTTTGCGATCCTGCAGCTTGCGTCCCTGTCGTCTGATATGCGGTACTGCTGTTTTCTCAGAAGGACATTTCCCTGCGGTTCACCGGTCACCCGGCACAGGAATTTCCCAAACGGGCTGAAAAACGACAGCCCTATTCCTCTTTTCGCGCATGCTCCCATAAACGCCGGGGAAGCACCCTGGTAAGAAAAACAGAGGATGTTTTCTAATGTATGAAGTGGGAACTGCCCTGCCTTTTCTCTTTCAATTTCCACACAGACGGTCTCTCCGTCCAGTGTTAAATATGCGTTCTCACTGGTGATAAATAACGTATTCAATAACTTTCGCATATCATTCTCCTGACAAGCGGCTGTTTATGTAAGAGTCCACTGTTTTTGCCCTGCCAAGTTTCGGCACACATATTTCTTTCAGGGAACATGCATTGCAGCCTTTTCTCGCTTTGACTTTCGGAGTATAACCTTTCTTCCACAGATCATGCATTTCCTGCGCCATAGCGCTTACCTGACCGCGAAGCTCTTCGGTAAATTCCACCTTTTTCCTTCTCCGATTCTCTCCGTAAAACAGGCTCCCCTGCGGAATCTGACACAGCATCATTTCTTCCAGGCACATGGCCTGAGCGCAAAGCTGAACTTCATCCACATTATTCTCTTTGGGTTCTCCCTTTTTGTATTCTACCGGATACGGCTGCCACAGCCCTTCGTACTGGAATAATGTTACCCCATTCTTTGATTTGTGAAATTCAACTACATCGCACGTCCCTGACAATCCAAGTACCGCAGACTTGACACGCAAACCTCTCGTTATCAGCAGATTGCCTCTCTTTTCTATCCTGCTGCCATCGTGTGCCGTGGCATGAAACAGCTGTCCGTCAACAGTTCTCTCATTCTCCGCCCACTGCTGTTCAATATGGATCAGAGCCCACTGCCTGCGGCAGTATGCAAAATGCTGCAGGCCTGAGAGCATCAGATAATCATCTTCCTCATACATAAACTCACATCCCGGCAATGATTTCCGGCTCAAGCCCCGGCAGATTTTCAAGTGTAATCACATAATCATCAACGGAAGCCGGAATCTGCACGTCGTCTTTCAAAGTAATTTTCAATGAATCATGTACCTTCGCTGCCGAATACTGTCCGATCTTATTGGAATGACGCCACCAGTAAACAGAAACCACTTCCATACTGCCGTCCGGTCTCGCTGCGGATGCGTCATTGATAAACAGAGTGCGGAGCGCCTCTTTCAGTTTTTCAGCGTCTTCTTCGGAAAAACCGGTCTTCTCCGCCAGCTGAACATTTATGGAACCTTTGATTTTATATAGGCCAAATTCCACAAAATGTTTCACTCCCATTGTATCGGAGCTTTTCTTTTCCCCCGGTTCGCTGTTTACGCTTTTTGTAATCCGCATGCTGTTGATATCCACCGGAGAACAACTGATAGCCTGATGGATTGATACCGCTCCTCTCACCCCCACCGACACACCGCTGCCTTTATCTTTTTTCTCATTATTTTTAAAAGCAAACACCTGGCCGAATGTGCGTACATCGATCCACTTTTCACATGCCTGTGATGCATACTCATCTCGAGATTCAGCGTTCGTGATATTTTTGGAAGCCCGCTCACTTAAGGAAGTACATCCGTCGCCTTTGCCCCGATCCGCAAACTGCAAAAAAACACTCTCTCCCATATCCTGAAACCGGTTTCTGATTTTTCTTTTGATACAGACATCTGAAATCTCACCCTGTCCTGTATAGATCGTCCGCGGGCGGTTTCCATTGAGCGGATCACCGTTCGGGTTTGCATTCGTCACTTTGACCAACACAACAAAATCAATCTTATTCTTCAGACTGCTCATCTTCTTTTTCCTCCTTCTGTGTCTCTTTCTTTTTAATCAGTCTTGCCCGCTGCAGATAATATCCGAGCAAATAAGTTTCTTTTAATCTACGATTTAATTTGCCGCTGTCTTCTTCTTTAAACAACTGCATGACTTCACCAATCATATTTTTGTAATCTTCCCGCAGTTTCGGAACAAGCTTTTGAAAATAAGGGATCATCAGCTCGTCCAGGATCTGCAGAGTCTGCATCGGATGATTCACAAAAGCAGACTGCAGGCGGATCGCATTCGGCTCACGGCTTTCATCCTTGTCATAGGTTGACCTCTCTGCTTTCTCATAGATCGCTAGGAGTCTTCCAAACAGATAGCTCCTGTCCTGATTGCTGTTGTCCAGTTTCATATCATCTTTTTCTCCTT
>CANQEC010000355.1 GCA_947594335.1 uncultured Lachnospiraceae bacterium | reverse complement strand
TGAAGGATCTTGATGAGCGCGGAATTATCCGCATCGGCGCCGAGGTCCGCGCCGGCGATATTCTGGTCGGGAAGGTTACTCCGAAGGGGGAGACCGAGCTGACCGCCGAGGAGAGGCTGCTGCGCGCGATCTTCGGTGAGAAGGCCCGCGAGGTTCGTGATACTTCTCTTAAGGTGCCGCACGGCGAGTACGGAATCGTCGTGGACGCGAAGGTGTTCACGAGGGAGAACGGCGACGAGCTTCCGCCCGGCGTCAATGAGGCGGTGCGCATCTACATTGCGCAGAAGAGAAAGATTTCCGTCGGCGATAAGATGGCAGGCCGCCACGGAAACAAGGGTGTTGTCTCCCGCGTGCTTCCGGTTGAGGATATGCCGTTCCTTCCGAACGGACGGCCGCTGGATATCGTCCTCAATCCGCTCGGTGTGCCGTCGCGAATGAATATCGGGCAGGTGCTTGAGATCCATTTGAGCCTGGCCGCGAAGGCGCTCGGCTTTAATGTCTCCACGCCGGTGTTCGACGGGGCGCACGAGGAAGATATTATGGATACTCTGGATCTGGCGAATGATTACGTCAATCTGGAGTGGGAAGAATTTAAGGCGAAACATGAGCAGGAGCTGCTCCCGGAGGTCATGGATTATCTTTATGAGAACCGGGATCACAGAAAGCTCTGGAAGGGCGTGCCGATCTCAAGGGACGGAAAGGTGAGACTCCGCGACGGACGTACCGGCGAGTATTTTGACAGCCCGGTTACGATCGGCCACATGCATTACCTGAAGCTCCATCATCTGGTGGATGACAAGATCCATGCCCGTTCCACGGGACCGTATTCTCTGGTGACGCAGCAGCCGCTCGGCGGCAAGGCGCAGTTCGGCGGGCAGCGCTTCGGAGAGATGGAGGTGTGGGCGCTTGAGGCCTACGGCGCAGCGTATACGCTGCAGGAAATCCTGACCGTGAAGTCGGATGATATCATCGGGCGTGTAAAGACGTACGAAGCGATCATCAAGGGGGAGAATATCCCCGAGCCGGGCATCCCGGAATCGTTCAAGGTGCTTTTGAAGGAGCTGCAGTCTCTCGGCCTTGACGTGAGGGTTCTGCGCGACGACAATACTGAAGTGGAAATAATGGAAACGGTTGATTATGGTGATACGGATATGCGTTCCGTGATCGAGGGCGACAGAAGATACGGCGACGGTGAGGAGCAGACTCTCGGCAGTTACGGATACAGCAGGCAGGAGTTTGAGGATGGTGAACTGGTCAATGTGCAGGAAGAGCCGGAGGAAAACCATCTCGATCTGGACGCCTTTGATTTGGATGGTTACAGCGAAGAGAACTGACTGTAACGATTAACGCGCAGCTTTTGAAAGGAGTGCCATCATGCCGGAAACAATGAATAATGAAGCGTATCAGCCGATTACATTTGATGCGATTAAGATAGGGCTTGCCTCTCCCGACAAGATCAGGGAATGGTCACGCGGAGAGGTGAAGAAGCCGGAGACAATAAATTACAGAACCTTAAAGCCGGAGAAGGACGGACTGTTCTGCGAACGTATTTTCGGGCCGAGCAAGGACTGGGAGTGCCACTGCGGAAAGTACAAGAAGATTCGCTACAAGGGCGTTGTCTGCGACCGCTGCGGCGTTGAGGTTACGAAGGCCAGCGTCCGAAGAGAGAGGATGGGACATATCGAGCTTGCCGCTCCGGTATCCCATATCTGGTATTTCAAGGGGATTCCGTCCCGCATGGGTCTGATCCTCGAGCTTTCGCCGCGTACGCTGGAGAAGGTTCTGTATTTCGCGAATTATATCGTTCTCGATCCGGGGGCGACGGATCTCAAGAAAAAGCAGGTGCTGACCGAGCGTGAGTACCAGGAGGCGCGGGAGAAGTGGAAAGACGGATTCCGCTGCGGCATGGGAGCCCAGGCGATCAAGGAGCTGCTTGAGGAGATTGACCTGGAGAAGGAATCTGTCGAACTTAAAAAGGAGCTTAAGGAGTCCACGGGTCAGAAACGGGCAAGGATCATAAAAAGACTTGAGGTTGTCGAAGCGTTCCGTGAGTCGGGAAACCGTCCGGAGTGGATGATCATGACCGTGATCCCGGTTATTCCTCCCGATATCCGCGCGATGGTGCAGCTGGACGGCGGCCGCTTTGCGACTTCCGACCTGAATGATCTGTACCGGCGTATTATCAACCGGAACAATCGTTTAAAGAGACTGATCGAGCTTGGCGCGCCGGAGATCATTGTCCGCAATGAGAAGCGTATGCTGCAGGAGGCGGTTGACGCGCTGATTGACAACGGCCGCCGGGGACGTCCCGTGACGGGACCGGGCAACCGCCCGCTGAAGTCCCTTTCCGACATGCTGAAAGGAAAGTCCGGCCGTTTCCGCCAGAATCTGCTCGGCAAGCGTGTGGACTATTCCGGACGTTCCGTTATCGTTGTGGGACCGGAGCTCAAGATCTATCAGTGCGGTCTGCCCAAAGAGATGGCGATCGAGCTGTTTAAGCCGTTTGTTATGAAGGAGCTTGTCGCGAACGGTACTTCGCACAACATCAAGAACGCGAAGAAGATGGTGGAGCGCCTGCAGCCGGAGGTATGGGATGTGCTCGAGGACGTCATCAAGGAGCATC
>CANQEC010000354.1 GCA_947594335.1 uncultured Lachnospiraceae bacterium | reverse complement strand
CCTTCAGATAGGTCAGCCCGCCCTTCGCCTTGATCTCGAATTTGTACAGCGTCCCGACTTTGATCCCCGGGACGAACAGCTCATGGATGCCGGAATCCCGGAATCTGCGCATCGGATAACGTCTTCCGTCCCACTGGTTAAAATCTCCGACCACGCTGACCCGCATCGCAAACGGAGCCCATACGGCAAAATACACGCCTGAAACTCCATTGATCTCCATCGGATGCGCTCCGAGCTTCCGGTAAATGTCGTAACAGATGCCGGCATTAAATTTCTTTGCGTCTTTCTCCGAAATCTGCGGTTCAAAGCAGTATGGATCATACTCCTCGCGCACCGCATCCTCGCGGTTTGTGATCAGCAGCGTATACGCAGGAATCTTCTTCCCCGGGACAAGCACGGCAAAATAGCCCGCCTCGTCCTCTTCCTCCATCGGGTATTGTTTCTCATTCTCCAGAATCCTGACCGAGACTGCCTTCGCATCCGGAATAAATACCTGAATCAGCACCCCGTCATCCGTAAGATGCGCTCCCAGAAGTTCTCCCGGATGGTCCTCCTCGGAATAAACAAGAGCCTCCACGCCTGCCCAGTCCATCAAATTGTACAGCTTTTCATCCATATGGCATTCCTCCCAGATCTCATGTACCGCAGCGACAGTCCTGCCAGTAACGCTTCTGCATCATTTCGCGACCGCATGGCATCATGTCAGGATCAAAAACTCCGGCCCTGTAATACATCCAGTTTACCATTTTACCCGGCGAAACACAAGGATAATCTGCTCAATCCATGATACTGTGAATAAACAGTCCGCTTCTTAGCTTCGGCTCAAACCAGGTCGATTTGGGCGGCATAAGAAGCCCCGCGTCAGCTACCAGAAGCAGCTCTTCAATCGAGACAGGACAGACGGAAAAGGCCACGGCCCATCCTTCGTTTACCCTGCGCTCCAGTTCCCCGACTCCGCGGATACCTCCCACAAAATCAATTCTCTCGTCCGTTTTTGGATCTCTGATCCCCAAAACCGGCCCAAGCAGTTCCCGCTGAAGCGCAGCCACGTCAAGGCCTTCGACCGGGTCGTCCACACAGTATGCTTTCTTAATATCCAGGCGGTACCAGCATCCGTCAAGATACATTCCAAAGCTTCCCTTTTTTGACGGACGAACAGGGCTGCTTTCCCTGGAAATCTCAAATTTTTCCGCCGCAAGCTTTAAAAATTCCGCCGCGGTATGTCCGTTCAGATCCTTTACGACACGGTTGTAGTCCATGATCATCAGTTCCTCATCCGGGAACAGGATCGCCAGAAACCGGTTAAATTCCTCCTCCCCTGAAAAACCGGGATGCGCCTCTCTGCGCATCTTCGCCACACGGACCGCGGACGCGGCTCTGTGATGTCCGTCCGCTATGTAAATATTCTGAATCTTCTCAAATACGCTTCTGATCAGGGCAATCTGATCCGGATCCGCGATCTTCCAGCCTCTGTGCCTGACGTGATCAGAGGACTCGAAATCAAACAGCGGCGCCGATTTCTTTATCTGCGCCGTCAATTCCCGGATCACCGGATGCGCACGGTAAGTCAGAAAAATCGGCCCCGTCTGCGCATCGCATGCATCCACATGACGCACGCGGTCTTCTTCTTTTTCCGCGCGCGTATTCTCATGTTTTTTGATTCTGTTTTCAAGATAATCGTCCACGGACACGCAGGCTGTCAGGCCAGTCTGCGAACGTCCGTCCAGCGTCAGCTCATAAAGATAATAGCAGGCTGCTGCCTCCTGCATGTAGATACCGTTTTCAATCTGTCCCCACAGCATCCTGCGCGCTTCCTGGTAGACTTCCGGAGCATACATATCGTGCTCCGGCCCAAACTGCGTTTCCGGACGGTCAATATTCAAAAACGACAGTCTGTCTTTTGCCGCCTCGGCGGCCGCCTCCCCGCGGTGATATACATCATAGGGAAGAGCTGCCACTCTCTGTACGTATTCCGGCATGGGGCGGATGGCCCGAAATGGTCTGATATCTGCCATAGCTTCCTCACTTTGTCTTTATTTTATAACGCGCACCTTGATCACGCCCGGCACCGCGCGGATTTTATTTACAATCTCGGGTGTAACGGCATCATCAAGATCAAACATAGTGTATGCATATTCGCCTTTACTCGTATTGCTCATGTTTACGATATTCGTATCTTCAAGAAGAGCCGTAAAACGGCTGATCATCCTGCGGATATTCAGATGGAAAACCGCAAGGCGCGCCGCCGTATGGCATTTCCCGAGATCGCAGTTCGGATAATTCACGGAATTGACAATGTTTCCGTTCTCAAGGAAATTCTTCAGCTGCTTGACTGCCATCACGGCGCAGTTGTCCTCCGCTTCAGCCGTCGATGCCCCAAGATGCGGCGTAACGATAACGCCCTTTTTCCCGACGGTCAGCGGATTCGGAAAATCGCTGACATAGTGATGCACCTTCTCTGTCTCCACCGCCTTTAAAACAGCCTCCTCATCCACCAGCAGATCTCTCGCAAAATTCAGAATCACAACGCCGTCCTTCATTTTTGAGATCGCTTCCGCGTTGATCATCTTCCGCGTCGCATCCAACAGGGGTACATGGATCGTGATATAATCACAGCTGCGGTAGATTTCATCCACATCGT
>CANQEC010000353.1 GCA_947594335.1 uncultured Lachnospiraceae bacterium | reverse complement strand
GGCGACGACGGAAAGTACCGCAAAGAGAGCGCCAAGATGCTGTACACGATGCTCCTTACGATGCAGGGAACGCCGTACATCTACCAGGGTGAGGAGATCGGCATGACGAATGTGGTCTATCCGTCGATCGACGATTACCGGGACATCCAGATCCGGAACGCCTGGCAGGAGCGGGTCGTCGAGGGCGGAGCGGATCCGGAGGAATTTATAAAGGCGATCCGGTACCGCGGCCGGGACAACGCCCGCACGCCGATGCAGTGGGACGACACGCCAAACGGCGGATTTACAACGGGGACTCCGTGGCTGAAGGTGAACGAAAACTACCGGCAGATCAATGTGAAGGAAGCGCTCGCGGATCCGGATTCGATCTTTTATTACATTCAGAAGCTGATCCGTCTGCGCCATGAGCACGCGGTGGCAGTCTACGGAGACTTCACGGAATATGATCCGGAAAGCGACGAGCTGTACGTGTACACGCGCTCCCATGAGGGAAAAAATCTGCTCGTCGTGCTGAACTTTACCGGCGGGGAGCAGGAATTTAAGGTGCCGGAGGAAATTCGGGCGGATTCTTCCAGCCTGTATATTTCAAATTATGAGAACGACGGGATCATACGGGACAGGACGCTGCGGCCGTATGAGGCTGTTGTATATCTGTATGAATGAAAAGGAGAGATACAGATGAATCTTTTGGTGATTGATGTGGGAACCTCCAGCATGCGGGGAACTCTTTTTTCAGACAGGGGAGAGACGCTTGTCACGGTACAGAAAAAGTACAGCGTGATCTATATGGAAAACGGATATGTGGAGCAGAAGCCGACAGACTGGTCGGATGCGCTGTTTGCAATTCTGCACAGGGTGCAGGAGGAGGCGTCCGCGAACGGGCAGGAGATTTCCGCCGTCGCGCTCACATCCCAGCGTTCCTCCGTGATTCCGGTGGATGAAAAGGGGACGCCTCTTGCGAACGCGATCATGTGGCAGGACAAGCGGACGAACGAAATCTGTGCGAAGCTGCAGGATAAAAACGAGTGGCTGTTCGCGCGCTGCGGATCCAGGGCAAACCCTGTGTTTTCCGGCAGCAAAATGGCGTGGATCCGGCAGAATAAGCCGGAGCTCTACCGGCAGGCGTACAAACTCCTGGTCATTCCGGATTATCTGATCCACTGCATGACGGGAAAGTTCTGCACGGATCATACCTACGGAAGCCGATCGCTTCTGATGAACCTCAAGACGCGCGAGTGGGATGATGAGCTGCTCGCTGTGTTTCAAATCGACAGAGAAAAGCTGTGCGAACTCGTTCCGGCGGGAAGCGTATGCGGGTACACGACGAAGGAACTGCAGGAAAAGACCGGGATACCGGCGGGAATACCGGTTGTCACGGCCGGCGGAGACCAGCAGTGCGGAGCCATCGGGCAGGGAGTCGTCCGTGAGGGAAGCCTTTCGATTACTGTCGGAACAGGCGGTTTTCTGATCGCCGACGTCGGCCAGATGCCAAAAGACCTGAAATCGGATGTGATCTGCAACGCATCCTCCATCCCGGGACATTATATCCTTGAGATGAGTATCCTTTCCTGCAGCTCGGCGCTCGACTGGTTCTGCCGCACGCATTACGACAACTGGAACGGGGATTTTGACCGCGTCACGGCGGATCTGAAAAACTCTCCGGCCGGCGCGAACGGATGTATTGTGCTTCCGTATTTCCAGGGCAGATCGACGCCGGACTGGAACAACGATGCAAAAGCATTCTTTGCAAATATGACGCTGAACACCAGCAGAGCCGACATGCTCCGCGCACTGCTGGAGGGAATCTGCTTTGAGATCGCAAATCATATCGGGACGATGGAAAAATACGTGACGATCTCGCGGGTTCAGGTCAACGGCGGTCTGACCAATAATGTTCTGTTCAACGGAATGCAGGCGGATATTTACGGCAGGAAGCTGACCAGGATGGGAAACAGCGAATCGACTTCGCTGGGCGCGTTTTTTGTCGCGGCCGCGGCGCTGGGACTCTATGAAAGTGTGGAGCAGGCGTTTGAGACGGTCTGCGGACAGCAGATGGAGGAGACCTATCTGCCGGATGAGTCCAAAAAAGAAATTTACCGGAAATTAAGAGATGAGATGAAAGAAATTTACACGAAAATTTACGCTTAATAAAATGAAGTGCCGCGGGGCAGGAACATCTTCAAAAGGATGTCCTGCCCCCTCTTTTCTACTTCTCCAGCAGCTCCAGCAGTTTTTCGATATTAATCGGTTTGGTCAGGAAATCGTCCATGCCGCACTGCTTTGCCCGTTCCCGGTCTGCCGGGGAGGAGTTGGCGGTGCAGGCGTAGATCCTGACTGTTTTTGCGTCTGGTCTTGTCATCTGGCGGATCATCTCAGTCGTCTCGAATCCGTTCATGACAGGCATCATCAGATCCATCAGAATATGGCTGAATTCACCCGGAGCGGAGACGGAAAAAATGTTTGCGGCGAGCAGCCCGTTCTCCGCGACAACGACGGAATAGCCCTCTTCCTCAAGGAGATCGATCAAAATTTCCGCGTTCAGTTCATTGTCCTCCGCAACCAGAATCTTGCTGCCTCGGAAATTTTCTGAACCGGATGGGAAATCCGCTGTCTTGTCGAAAATCGCGGCGTTCCCCCGGGAATTATCGCCGGATGCGC
>CANQEC010000352.1 GCA_947594335.1 uncultured Lachnospiraceae bacterium | reverse complement strand
ATGAGGAAGCATTTGACACAACAGCAGATCAGGCAATAGCAGGGGTACTGGAGAATCATGATGATCTGAAACTTTCAACGAAAACGGAAGATTATGATCTGCTGTATGAGAATGAACTTCGTTTGCGTGTGATCGGCGGCAGTCTTTGCGCGGTCCTTGTGGTACTGACCTTTTTGAATTACGGAAATATGATGGCAGTCAGTATTCAGAGCCGCCGGCGGGAACTGGCCGCGATGCAGAGTATCGGTATGACGCGCAGCCAGCAGAAAATCATGATGGCCGCGGAGGGATTTCATTACGCGCTGATCGCAATTGGAATTTCTCTGGCGGCGGGACTTCCGCTCTCTTATCTGATATCCGCCGCTGTCAACACTTATCACACGCCGTATCAGTTTTCGATGTTGCCGAATCTGCTGTTTTTTGCGGTGTTGTTTGTTTTTTGCAGTCTGATACCGGTTGTACTGTATCGTTTCCTGCAGAGAGGGCGGCTGATCGAGTTATTAAAAGAATAGAGGGAGATTATGAGGAAGCGCATACTTTTTATTGAAGATGATCTGATTTTAAACCGCGGCATTTGTGTGGGATTAGAGCGGGAAGGGTATGAGATGAAAGCCGGCTTTTCCATTGCGGACGCAAAGAATATGCTTGCGAAGGAAACGTTTGACCTGCTGCTGCTGGATGCCAGTCTGCCGGACGGGGATGGGTTCAGGCTTTGCAGGGAGCTTAAGAATGAAGATCTGCCGATTATTCTTCTGACAGCCAGAGGAATGGAATGCGATATGGTTGGCGGGCTGGATGCAGGGGCGGATGATTATATTGTGAAGCCGGTGAGTCTTCGGGTGCTGACAGCAAGGGTTCAGGCATTGCTGCGAAGAACGGGAAACAGAGAAAACGTTTATCGCATGGGACCGTTCGAATTTGAATTTGAGAAAGCGAGCTTTCGAAAGCATGGGGTATCATTGCAGCTGAGTGTCAGGGAACAGAAGCTTCTGGCCTATCTTGTCGCTCATGCAAATCTTGTGGTTTCACGGGATAAAATCCTGGATTATCTGTGGATGGATGATCCGAATTCCGTAGAAGAGAATGCGGTGGCTGTCGTGATACGGCGATTGAGGGAAAAGCTGGAAGATGATCCGGCGCGGCCTGTGTATATCAGAAATGTGTATGGCGCAGGATACATGTGGTCGGAACGTTGTAACGTTTACGATCCGCAGGGAAGCAAACAGTAACGTCAAAAGAAAAGGGATAGGCAGGAAAATTCCGGGAGGTGTGAGGGATGGAGTACACAACATTCGCATCCGCCGCGGTGATACTGGCGCTGCTTGCAGCAGCGGCGGCTGTCGGAAGCACGATGCTGTACCGATATCGTGTGGAAGCAATACTTGACCGTATCAGGCAGAGATTGCTTCAGGCGGCGAAAGGCGACTACACAGCGGTTTCCTATGATGAGAGCATGGAAATGGCAATTGGGGAGGCTGTAAATGATCTTCTTGACTGTCTGCGTCACCAGAAGCAAAAGCAGCAGCACGAGACAAGGGTCATGCAGGAATTTCTTGCAAATGTTTCACATCAGATCAAAACTCCGCTGTCCAATATCATGGTTTATTCTGAACTTGTCAGCGGAAGCCCTGATATTTCCAGAGAAGACAGAGAGTACCTGGAGTTAATCTGCCGGCAGTCCGGGAAACTGGATTTTCTGGTAAGCATGCTGATGAAAGCATCACAGATGGAACTGGAAATGATCCAGGTACATCCGGTTAAGAGTGCGCTGGATGAACTGATTCTAAGATGCAGCGAAGAAAAAATTCAGGAAGCGAGGCAAAAGGAAATTGAGATGCGGATAAAGCCAAGCGGGGTTGTCTGCCCGTTTGATCCCAGATGGATGCAGGAAGCAGTTGGAAATCTGATTGATAACGCGGTTAAATACTCGCCGTGCAAAGGACAGATTGAGATTTTTGTTACCGGATATGGTCTGTTCTGGTGTATTCATGTCAGGGATCAGGGAAGCGGGATTCGTGAGTCAGAGCAGGGATTGATTTTTCAGCGGTTTTACCGCTCTGAACGCGCGTACAGCGAACCGGGACTTGGCATTGGCCTCTATCTTGCGCGGGAGATTGTGCGTCTGCATGGCGGGTATATGGAGGTGTGGTCAAAAGAAGGGGAGGGAGCGGAGTTTTGCGTTTATTTACCGCAGGAGTAAGAAGAGACTAAAAGAACTGCTGATACGGTTTGTTTTGTAACATTTTCTGCTTTTCGTCCTCGGCTTGACTTGGACATACGGCTTATTATATAATAATTTTATTATGGAATTAATCGGTAAGGCATCCTGTACAGGAAAAGAAAGAGGGGTATGTTTTGATGGAACAGAAAAAATACAGCCTGCTGGCGCAGCAGGCCAAAACGCTGATCGGCGGCGTGCCGCACCTGATCGCGAATCTGGCGAATCTGTCCGCCTTGCTGTACCAAAGCCTGGAGGAAGTCAACTGGGCCGGGTTTTATCTGATGGAAGAGGGGAAACTGGTACTCGGTCCGTTCCAGGGCAAACCGGCCTGCATTGAGATACCGGTCGGGAGAGGAGTCTGCGGGACCGCGGCGGCGCGCGACGAGACGGTCCTGGTGGAAAATGTCCATGAATTTCCCGGGCATATCGCGTGTGACAGCGC
>CANQEC010000351.1 GCA_947594335.1 uncultured Lachnospiraceae bacterium | reverse complement strand
TTTACTGTGAACCCGCGGGGCCAGAGGCGCGAAGCGCTTTGCGTTTTTCTGCCGGTAATCCCGGAACAGAAGGAAAAGGCAAAAATGCCGCATGCAGGAGGTTAAAGATTATGGAATTTTTATCAGGTGTAAAGAAGAAAGAAACGATGGAGCTCGGGGAGCTTCTCGCGAAAGGAAAGGCGGGAGAAGAGGTCCGTGTGAACGGCTTCATCCACAGCATACGTCATATGGGGGACGTCGCGTTCCTCGTATTAAGGAAAAGGGAGGGGCTGCTCCAGTGTGTTCTTGAGGAAGGAACGAAGGGGCTCTCGGTCAAAGATTACAGGGAAGAGCAGACGGTCTGCGTGACGGGGATTCTCCGGGAGGATGAGCGCGCCCCGCACGGGATTGAGATTCTGCTTCAGGAGGTTCAGGTGCTTTCGTCGCCGTATGAGCCGCTCCCGCTGCCGGCGGGCAAGTGGAAGCTTTCCACCTCGCTCGAGGCGAAGCTGAACTACCGCAGCGCGTCCCTGCGCAACATCCGCGAGCGCGCGAAATTCAGGATTCAGGAGGGAATCACGCGGGGCTTCCGTGATTTCCTGTACAGCCAGGGCTTTACGGAGATCCATACGCCGAAGCTCGGAGCAAAAGGAGCGGAGGGCGGGTCCAATATGTTCCGCCTTGAGTATTTCCACCGCCCCGCGGTGCTCGCGCAGAGCCCGCAGTTCTATAAACAGATGATGGTCGGCGTCTTTGACCGGGTTTTTGAGACAGCTCCGGTTTTCCGCGCCGAGAAGCATAATACGAAGCGCCACTTAAATGAGTATACAAGTCTCGATTTTGAGATGGGATATATTGACAGCTTTGAAGATATCATGGCGATGGAGACGGGATTTCTGCAGTACACGATGAAGCTGCTTGAAAAAGAGTATGCCAAGGAACTGCGGATCCTGAATGTGCAGATTCCCAGGACGGATCAGATCCCCTGCGTCCGCTTTGACACGGCGAAGCAGCTGGCCGCGGAAAAATATAACCGGAAGATCCGCAACCCGTTTGACCTCGAGCCGGAGGAGGAAGTGCTGATCGGTCAGTATTTCAAGGAAGAGTATGACGCGGACTTTGTCTTTGTCACGCACTATCCGTCGAAAAAGCGCCCGTTCTACGCGATGGATGATCCTGAGGATGCAAGATACACGCTGAGCTTTGACCTGCTGTTCCATGGCCTTGAGATCACGACCGGAGGCCAGCGTATCCATGAATACCGGATGCTCAGAGACAAGATCGCGGCCAGAGGAATGACGGAAGAGGGAATGGAACAGTATCTCGGAGCGTTTAAATACGGCATGCCGCCGCATGGAGGGCTGGGAATCGGCCTGGAGCGCCTGACAATGAAGCTGGTCGGGGAGGACAATGTGAGGGAGACGACGCTGTTCCCGCGCGACCTGTCCCGCCTGGAACCGTAAACGGGAGCTGGGCACAGGACCCGTCTGACCATGCGCAGACCCGCGTAAGGAAGTCAGCTGCGGGCCGTGCGGTGGAAAGAAGCCAGCTGTGAGCCGCGCGGTGGAAGGAAGCCAGCTGCAGCTGCCCGGCGGCGGGAGGAAAACCGCCTCCTGCCCGATTAAAAAGAACAGACGGCCGGTGCCGGATGACAGAGGAAAGGAAGATTGAAATGGCAAATATCATCAGTGACGAAACGATGGAGTACGTCGGAATCCTGGCGAAGCTTGAGCTTTCGGATGAGCAGAAGGAGCAGGCGAAAAAGGATATGGCGCGCATGCTGGATTATATCGATATGCTGAATGAACTGGATACCTCCGGCGTGGAGCCGATGTCCCATGTGTTTCCGGTGAACAATGTGTTCCGCGAGGACGAGGTGACGAACGGCGATGAGCGCGAGGCGGTTCTGAAAAACGCTCCGGCGAAGAAGGACGGATCCTTTATGGTGCCGAAGACGGTGGAGTGAACGGCAGGACCTTCAGAATCGGATGTGTTCTGAAACTGGAAAATCTGAGCGCGGACTGCAGAACCGCGGAAGATGAAAGCAGAGAAGGAAAGAAGACGGACAGGGAAAGGAAGAGTGATCATGCAGACAGCCAATATGACTGCCCTCGAGCTGGGCAGAAAAATCAGGCGGCGGGAAATTTCCGCGGCCGAGGCGGTGGAGGCGTCGCTTGCGCAGATTGAGGCGGCGGAAGCGTCTCTGAACTGCTTTGTGACAGTGGACGGCGAAGGAGCGCGGGCCAGGGCAGAGAAAGTACAAAAAGCGATCGACGACGGGACGCTTACGTCGCCGCTGGCCGGAGTCCCGGTCGGGATCAAGGATAATATGTGTACGAAAGGGCTGCTCACAACCTGCAGCTCGAAGATCTTATATAATTTTAAGCCGACGTACACGGCGGAAGCGGTTCTGAACCTGGAAAGAGCAGGCGCCGTTATCATCGGAAAGACAAATATGGATGAGTTTGCGATGGGGAGCACGACGGAGACTTCAGCGTTCGGTATGACGCGAAATCCGTGGAATACAGAGCATGTGCCGGGCGGTTCGTCGGGCGGTTCCTGCGCGGCTGTCGCGTCGGGAGAGGTGCCGTACGCGCTCGGTTCTGACACGGGCGGCTCGATCCGCCAGCCAAGCTCCTTCTGCGGCGTGACCGGATTAAAACCGACTTATGGAACAGTTTCCCGCTACGGCCTGATCGCCTAC
>CANQEC010000350.1 GCA_947594335.1 uncultured Lachnospiraceae bacterium | reverse complement strand
TTTATCGTGACGGAAGATGTATACAGACAGATTATCGGCAGCAACAAGAAGGTGCTCCCGATCGAGTACCGCAAATTTGAGATTCTCAGATTTGAAGATTATGAAAATGTCCTGTTGAATTATATCAGGAGAAAGCCGGGCTGATATCCGGCGGTGCCGATGCAGGTAAAAGTTTTTGAATATATAGTTTTCCAGGGATATGCCGGCAGGCGAAAAAAAGAAAGAAAAGAAAAAAGAAGGAAAAGAAGGAAAAGAAGGAAAAGAAGGAAAAGAAGGAAAAGAAGGAAAAGAAGGAAAAGAAGGAAAAGAAGGAAAGACAGTTTGGAACAGCTATGACAAATGACAGGAAGAAAATGGGAAAGGCTGAGTCTGAAAATTGAAATATGAATAAGGAAACATACAAAATATTTGATACGCATGCACATTATGACCATGAGCTGTTTGGCGGAGCCGGACCAGAACTGCTGAAAGATATGATTGCCCGGGATGTTATATGCGGGGCTGTGATACCGGCTATTACGTTTGAGTCCAATTTTTGCAGGGATCAATTCCCGAAGGAAGAATTTCCTTCTGTATATTTTGCGGCAGGACTGCACCCAAAGTGCGTGCTCAATGAACCTGCCTGGGGAAGCCTGAAGCGCCTGATAGATCCCGGGGAACCGGCCGGCAGACCATTCTCAGGAGAACCTGGAGAATCGGGCAGCAGGGATCAGAAGAACACAGCCGGCAGATCATTTCCGGGAGATCCCGGGGAACCGGTCGGCAGACCATTCTCAGGAGAACCTGGAGAATTGGGCAGCAGGGATCAGAAAAATATACCTGGTGCGGCGAAACGGCAGCAGGACAGGTCCGCGCGTATTCTGGATCTGATTGGGGATGAGAGAACAGCCGCGCTTAAAACAGGACTTGATTTCAGCAAGAAGAAGCTGACGGATGCGCAGAAGGAACATCAGAAACAGTTTATGAAGCTGTTTATCGGGCTGGCAAATCACTATAAGCTGCCGCTTGTTCTGCATGTGCGGGACGCCGCAGAAGAATGTGTGGAAGTCCTCAGGGAAAATTCGCCGGAAACTGAGGCTGTCGTTCACTGCTTCAATTATGATATGGACACCGCGAGAACGATGATGGAGGCCGGGGTTACCAGATTTGGAATCGGAGGAATGCTTACAAGAGATGAAAACGGCCCGCTTCGGGAATGTGTGAGGGAACTGCCGCTGCCGAACATTCTTCTTGAGACGGACGCTCCGTTTGTGAGACCCAAAGGGTATGAAGGGGAAATAAACACTTCCGTGACCCTGGCGGGAACTGCGCGGCTGATCGCGGATCTGAAAGGAATCGCCGTCGGAAAAGTAATTGAAGCGGCAAATAGAAATGCGGCTGAATTTTACCGGCTAAAAAACATGTCGTGAAGTTTTGAGGCTGAAAAACATATAAAACAGAGGGTTGACAAAAGCATTTTCCGGGCATATACTGTTAAAAGAATTTAATAGCTTATCACTTCAAACCAGTGAAGCGGGAGTAAAAACAGTTCGTGCACTTACAGAGAGTCCGGGCAGGTGAGAGCCGGGTGGAACGCAGGCTGTTAAATGGGCCGCTGAGGGCGCAGTCAAAGGTGAAGCTGCGGATCTGCATATCTGTGCAGGGCGCAGCCGCTGAGTATTCTGCGACGTATGGGCATACGTCAGTTGCCGGAAATATGAAGGTATTTCGCAGAGGGCACAGTTTATCTGTGAATCAAGGTGGCACCGCGGGAATATACCCGTCCTTGACGATTAGATTTTATCGTCATGGGCGGGTTTTTTGCGCGAACAGTGAGCCGGACGTACGTGCAGAGCACGGACAAAATGAGTTCTGTGTCAGAGCAAAAGGCAAAATGCATTTTGCTCTGACACAGAGCGAATTGGATGGTTATGCGCAGCATGACCATCCGGCGAACGTCGCGACAGCGAACGAAGCCTGCTTCGTGAGCTTGCGCACAACGCACAACGCGCGGCGGGCAGGAGGAAAAAGCGCCTTCTGCCCGATCGAAGAACAGCCAGCCTGCTTTATGACGTGAACAGGAGGACACATATGTTATATCCATCATTGGAAACAGTTGTGAAGATAAGGGAGACGGGCGATTTCCGCCGCGTCCCCGTCTGCGAAAAAATGTACATGGATATGCTGACGCCGATTCAGGTCGTCCGTATCCTGAAAAGGGTGAGCCGCCACTGTTTTCTGCTCGAGAGCGCAGAACAGTCTCAGAAATGGGGGCGCTACACATTTCTTGGCTATGATCCGGGGCTGAACATCACCTGCCTGGACGGGGTGGTGAAGATCAGCAGCACGACGAAGTTTGAGACAGACCAGCAGAGCCCGAAGGAGGTCATTCGCCATATTCTCGAGGAGAACCGCGCGCCGCGTCTGAAAGAAATGCCGCCGTTCTCCGGAGGACTGGTCGGCTATTTCGCCTATGATTATATTAAGTACAGCGAGCCGGTGCTCAATCTTGACGCCAGGGATGAGGAATCGTTCTACGATCTCGATCTGATGCTGTTTGACAAGGTGATCGCGTTCGACCATTATCTGCAGAAGATTTTCCTGATCAAAAATATCCGGCTTGAGGATTCGGAGACGGAATATTACAAGGCAGAGCTGGAGCTGGACGGGCTGAAACGGCTGCTTGAGGCCGGGGTGTACGCGGAGA
>CANQEC010000349.1 GCA_947594335.1 uncultured Lachnospiraceae bacterium | reverse complement strand
CATCAGGCGGTCGAAATCCGCGTTTTTCGTGTGATAGCGGACATTCACTCTTTCCTGCCAGTATTCTTCTGTCTCACCCAGGGCCTTCCGCACCTTTTCCGCCGTATTATAGGCAGAATATATGCGCTTCACCTCATCCGCGTCCTCTGAAATTCCAAGAAGGATAACGTACTTCACGGTCTGCCCCGCCGCAAGCTGTACCTGCGGAAATAAAAGTCCGCCCATGGCTTCCTTCCCGTCAATCTCCGTTCCAGACGGAACGCTTTTTGTCCCCTCTGACAAGATGCTCTTTGCCGCTTCTGACAGAATACTCCCTGCTGCTTTCGGTGAGATATTTTCCTGCATTTCAACCGGGCCGTTCTTCGCTGCCTCCCGCGGAACACTCTCTGCTTCTTTCTCCGCAGCGCCCCATGTCATTTCATAAACAGCACGGGGATGCAGAAATGTGCCGCCCTCCCCGATAAAACTCTCCACAGTCGGATAAAACGCTTCCGGGCACTCTCCGTCTTCCATGGCGCCCAGCACATAATAAATCCTGTGATTCTCCCTGTGCCCCTTCTCATCAAAGGACATCGTCGGTTTCACCAGCACACCGTGTTCCGTTGTATAGATGCGGTGCAGCATGGACGTCACATTCCGGTGATCGCGGATGTTATCCGCACTCCGCCCGTAGATGGGGATGGCCGCCACACCTGTCACTGTTTTCGGTTCCGTCCCTGTGTTGGTGATCCGCACCTGCATGATCTCCACATTTTCACGCACCGGGACAAACGAGGTGATATCGGCCCGAAGTCCATGCTTTTTTGAAATCCGGCTCACCATCTGCCACATCAGCCCCGCCTTCAGCTCACTCTCATCCTGTTCGTCCGTAAAGCGCGCCGCCTCCTGTTCGGCGGATGTTCCCGTCGCCGACCAGCAGCCGCTTTCTGTTACGCACCAGAAATTCCGGGTGCTGCGGCTTGTGTGCAGGTTTTCCGCGCTGACCGGCTCAAGCAGAAAAGACTCCTGATCCAGCTTGCAGTCGCCGCCCAGGCTGGGGGTAATGGCGCTTTTCAGCCCGCCCTCGCCCGCCAGCGGAAAATAGAGGCAGCTTACCTCTTCCGGATTTTTCAGAGTAAATGTCCCCTGATCATCCAGAAAACTTATTTTCTCCATTCGTTTCCCTCCTGTTTCTGCCTGTCAAATCCCGTATCCTTTCACCTCTTTAAATTTCCAGCTCGCCGTCAAAGACAGGCTCCTTTGCCGGCGACTGCACATTGCTGTCGTCATAGCCTTCCTCTTTCTGGTAAATTCTCACATAATCAATTTCATAATCCGAGCTTTGAAACGCCGCGTCATCCGGATAACCCACCCAGCTTCCGCCGACTGCCAGATTCAGGATCACATGGAACGGCTGGTCAAACGGCGCGGGATATGTGATCGTTCCCTGTCCTTCCGTCGCGGAATACCATTCGCTGGTGCGGTAAAATTCCACGCCGTCCACATACCAGATCAGCTCTCCCGGCAGCCATTCCACCGCAAACTCGTGAAAATCCGAGGCAAAATCCACCCCGTCGGCCGCATATGTTCCCTGGTTCTGGTTGTGCGGATTCCCGTAGTGAACTGTTCCGTACGTCGTGGAGGTATCGCTCCCGTGCACTTCCATGATGTCGATCTCTCCGCATCTCGGCCACTGCCCGTACAGATTCTCGTCCTGCGGCATCATCCAGAACGCCGGAAGATATCCCGTCCCGGTCGGAACCTTTGCCCTTGCCACAAAAAGGCCGTAGGTAAAGTCATGTTTGTTCTGCGTATTCACACGGCCCGAAGTGTAGGAATACGTACCGTCCTCATTCTTTGTCTGTATTGGATGAAGCACCAGTTTTCCGTCCCGGATGAAAATATTCTCTTCGGAATCCACATACTCCTGCAGCTCCGCGTTCACCCACCCCGGCTCATGCAGCTCCACATTCCAGTCATCCCGGTTCAGCTCTTCTCCGTCAAACTCATCCTGCCATTTGAGCGTATAGCCGCCTTCTGAAATCACATCATCTGTCATACTGTCCGCCTCCCTCTGTCTGTTCAAGACTCGCCCGCGAGTCCTGCTCTCTCCGCTTCGTTCCGGTCGGTTCTGAGCGAGCGCTGCCGGCACTTAGAACCCCACAAAGTATATATCAGATGCGGGAATCATCTCCCGGCTGATATACAAATATCCCGCAGCCATGCCGCGGCTCTGCCAGCCTGCTGCGGGATATCTGGTTCCAACAGAACGCTCTGTCCGCGCCCTGTCCGTTTTACGATAATTTTCGTCCGAAAATTCTTTACTCTTTCACGCCTCCAAGAGCGACGCCTTCGACGATAAACTTGGACAGGCACAGATAAATGATAATGATCGGCACAATGGCGATCGTGATCATCATGTAGATCTTGCCCATATCAAAGTTCATGTAATCTGCTCCTCGAAGAGTTGCGATCATGATCGGAAGCGTCTGCTTATTCTTGGACGTGATCACCAATGCCGGAATGAAGTAATTGTTCCAGGAACCCACGAAGGTGAAAATCGCCTGAACGGCAATCGCCGGCTTCATGATGGGAATCACGATGTGGTTGAACGTTCCGTACTCGCCGGAGCCGTCGATCCTGGCTGCCTCCACCAGATCCTTGGGCAGCGAAGACTGCATGTAGCTGTACATAAAGTAAAAGGTTGCGG
>CANQEC010000348.1 GCA_947594335.1 uncultured Lachnospiraceae bacterium | reverse complement strand
CGTTCCCGTCCGCGCTCATACGTATTAAACGTTCCATAATCGTAATATCCCGCAAGCTGGAGGACACGGTCCGCGATGAAGTCTTTTCTGGTTCTGTTCGCCTCAACGATCGCGCCGATCAGGTTTTCAGGCACATCGCGGTAATTCGCAAGAAGCTGCCTGGTGTCTTTGGGAAGACAATAGCCGCCATATCCAAAGGAAGGATTGTTATAATGTGTTCCAATACGCGGATCGAGACAGACCCCGTCTATGATCTGTTTTGTATCAAGCCCCTTCATCTCCGCATACGTATCGAGCTCATTGAAAAAGCTGATTCGAAGCGCAAGATACGTATTTGCAAACAGTTTTACGGCTTCCGCCTCTGTAAATCCCATATACAGCACATCGATGTCCTTTTTGACCGCTCCCTGACACAGCAGACCCGCGAATATATGGGCTGCCTCTGTAAGTGCTTTGTCCTCAGGATCCGTTCCGATGATGATGCGGGACGGATAAAGATTATCATAGAGCGCCCTTCCTTCGCGCAAAAACTCCGGACTGAACAGGATCCTGCTGTTCTGAAATTTTTCCCGAATCTGCCGGGTATAGCCCACAGGTATCGTAGATTTGATCACAATTACTGCATCCGGACTGCAGGCTGACACTTCCTCGATCACAGACTCCACCGCCGATGTATCAAAAAAATTCTTCCGGCTGTCGTAATTGGTAGGAACCGCGACCACCACAAAATCAGCGTCCGCGCAGGCCGCCTTCAGATCAGTGACGGCAGTCAGATTCAGCTTCCCGGAACCAAGATATTCCTCAATCTCCTTATCGACGATCGGTGATTTTCTCTCATTGATCATCTTTACTTTTTCAGGAATTACATCCACGGCGCATACCTGATTATGCTGCGCAAGTAAAATCGCATTGGACAGTCCTACATATCCCGTCCCGACAACTGCTATCTTATAAGCTTTCTTCTTCAATATCTTCTCCATCCATACCCTCCGATCCTTCTCGGGTCTTTCCAATATAAATCACCTGAAACGCGAGTTCCCTTTCGTCCATTCCCATACCAAGCTGCGCGGGAACAAAGCTCTCCGGACAATGCAGTTCAATGAAATATCCTTCGTCTTCATCCGGGAGTTCTTCCGGTGTAAGAAGCAGCTTTTTATATCCGGCTGTCTCTGTCGAGATCCGGGCTGTCTTCTCGCCGTTTATCGTTACATCAATGTACTTTTCCTTCCCTCTCCCGGCAATCTCATCCGGAACAACAACCTCTATCTCCATTCCCTTCGTCTGAATCTCCTCATCCGATATCAGAACCGAGCTGTCCCCGGATGACCAGATCCAGTTTTCTTCCAGATCATAATAACCCTCCAGCGCTCTGTCTGGTACTTCAGTCATTTGTGCCGGATTCAGGCTTTTCAGTGGTTTCTTCTCATACCTGCCTATATAGATCACCTTGAAAGCAAGCTCCCTCTCATCGTCACTCCCGGTCAGCTGTTTCGGAATAAAGCTTTTCGGGCAATGCATTTCGATAAGAAAGCGCTCTCCTTCATCAGGAAACTTCTCCGGAGAAATGATTATACTTTTAAATCCTGCGGTATCTATCGGTATTTTGGCAGACTTTTCTCCATTGACTGTCACATCAATATAATTCTTCCGTCCCTCTTCGACAATCCGATCTGAAATCATAACCTCAATTCTTATTCCATCCGTGCAAATCCTGTGATCGACAATTTGAACGGAACTGTCTTTGGATGCCCAGATCCAATCGTCTTCCAGTTCATAATATCCTTCCAGAACCTCATCTGATATTTCGGTCATATGAGCCGGATCCAGTCTGCTTATTGATTTCAGCTTATAGAGCGCTATTTCCTGCTCTGTTCCCTGGAAATCAGTTGGAAATGTTCCTTCCGGAACAGTTATTGTTATTGGAACAGCCATTCCTCCCGGAACAGCCCCATCCCAAAGTAAATACCTGTCCCGATACACAATGTCAAAGTAATCCTTCTCAAAACCATCTTCCAGCTTTTCCGGATTGTCCGGAATATAGTATATCCTGGAATAATAATTCTGGAGCAACAGAAGCTCATCTGCCGGATTATCAAAAATCGGGAAAATTGCCGCTCTCGTCAATGCTCTTAACTGAACGCCAAGCCGCTTCGCCGCGCCGCCCCCAAGAATCACAGCGGAATTTTCGCCGATCGCTGCTTTCAGATCCATGAGTGTCTCCCATTCTAAATAAGTTTCGTCTTTTCCCTTCAGCAATGGAATATCAAATACCAGCATACTGCCAAAGGAAACCAGGAACACGGAATAGATTATCCATTTTTTCAGCTTTTTCATATATTTCAGCACAATTGCAGCTGCAAAAGCCACAATCGGTATATAAAACACAAGATACCGGCTGTAATAATAATAATAATACACTTCTCTTCTGAAAAAAGCAGACTGGAATAAAATACAGTACAAAAACAAAATAAAAATACACAATTCCCTGGCATCCTGCAAAAAGATCTGATGCCTGACAACCATCACGGCAAGCAGTCCCACAAACACGAAGAACCCCGTTGCCATCGCAAACGCATACAGCGCAGAATGAGTAAAAGCTTTCCAGATTCCTTTCCCATAGTATCCAGTAAACCAATAACCGTCCGGTTTTCTGAGATATCCCACAATTATCATGAAAACAAGGCAAACTGCCAG
>CANQEC010000347.1 GCA_947594335.1 uncultured Lachnospiraceae bacterium | reverse complement strand
CTATAGGGAACGACAAAACGATTTTCGTTTTGCTCGTTCCCTGCGCCGAATTTGCGCCGCTTGGGCGGCATTTTTCCTCTTCAAATTCGTGCGCATCCCCCGGAGGGTTTATAGCAAACGGCAAATATTTTTGTCGTTTGCTATAAAAAATTCAGCAGACTTTCCATACTCCTTACGGCTGCCCGCCTGCCGATCTGATAGACGCGCTCAAGCTCTGCGGGATCCTTCTCCATCCGGCCAATATTCAGCGCTTCCGGCGGACGGATCACAAAAAGCCTTCCCGCCTGCTCCTCCTCTCGGATATACGCGGTCGTCTCATTATAGCGGATATGACGATCGGCAAGCGCGTCAGCCACATTCGGGTACTGCTTCAGCATGATCCTGGCAGCCGGCAAAATCCTGTTTGCCTCTTTCTGATAATCAAGCGGCTGCGTCAGGATCACAACATTCCGGTTGTACCCGATCTCCTCAAAATATTTCACGGGGATGGAATCCGCGACGCCGCCGTCAAGAAGACGGTATTTCCCGATTTTCACGACGCGGGAGACAATCGGCATGGAAGCCGAAGCGCGCATCCACTCGATATCTTCTCTGCCTCCGTCCGACAGTTTGCGATATACCGGTTTCCCTGTCAGAGCATCCGTGCAGACCACATAAAACTCCATCGGATCTTCCCTGAATGTTTTCGCATCAAACACGTCCAGTTTCTCGGGAATCTCATGATAACAGAATTCCACCCCGTAAAGATCTCCGGTCGTAAGCAGGGACCAGACGCTTGAATATCTTCGGTCCCGGCAGAATCTTTTATTATACCGCAAGGCTCTTCCGATCTGATGCGATTTGTAATTACAGCCAAAGACAGCTCCCGCAGACACCCCGATTGCTCCGTCAAACCGGATATTCTGTTCCATCAGAACGTCAAGCACTCCGCTGGTAAACATCCCGCGCATGGCACCGCCTTCCAGGATCAGTCCTGTCTTTTTCCCTGATGCTTTTTCCTGTGACGCCATCATTGTTTCACTCCTTACCTGTCCGTTTTTAACTTAACACATGTACAAGTATAGCTCTGCTGCCCTGTCTTGTAAAACAAAAAATTCGTTATTTCATTATTATTTTAATAATATATATAGTGTCCGTAAAAATATTAATAAATTTTTTACGTGTTTCACTTGACAGATTCGCACATAAATACTAGAATAGTTGTATAGAAAATAATATTACTATATTTTATACATGACACAAAAGGCAGCCGCATCTGCCTTTTGTGCGCAGGCCCATGTTAAGGAAGTCAGCTGCCGCAGCAGCACACGGGCCGCGCGGCGGGCAGGAGGAAAACCGTCTCCTACCCGATTCTATATCTGCAAATTGCAGCAGAAAGGAGTTGCCATGAATACAAAACGTTTGAGCAACCGGGAATACGACATCATGCAGATTTTATGGAATTCTAACAAACCGATGCTGGCTTCTGACATTCTCAAAGCTGACGCGAATATGAACATCAATACCGTACAGAGCACACTGCGCAATCTGCTCTCACGCAATCTTGTCTGTGTGGCCAACATCATCACCAGCGGGAAAGTTCTCGCCCGCACCTATGCTCCGATCGTTTCGGCAGATGATTATATCCTTTCCGAACTATATGATATTCTTCCTTCTGATTCTCTGCGCAGATCCGCTTTTTTTACAGCGTTCATTCAGAAATGCTCCAACAAAGAGCATGCTCTTGACGAACTGGAGCAGATGATTCAGGAATATCGCGGGGGCTGCCGGAATGTAGGAATCGGATGACTGTATTTTTGTTTGGGCAGGAGGCGTTTTTCCTCCTGCCCGTCGTGCGTTTTTTTGTTCCTGTTCAGAATTTTGCCGTCATTTCCTCAACATACTGCTTTGTGTACAGCCGGTAGTATGCCCCTTTTTCTGCCATCAGTTCTTTATGAGTTCCCCGTTCAATGATCTTTCCATCATCAACCATCAGGATTACATCGGCCTGACGGATCGTTGAGAGACGATGCGCGATGATAAAAGACGTGCGTCCCTTCAGCAGCAGATTCGTGGCATTCTGGATTTTTTTCTCGGTGACTGTATCAATCGATGAAGTAGCCTCGTCGAGCACGAAGATCCGCGGATCGGCCAGGATTGCGCGCGCAAAGGAAATCAGCTGCTTTTCTCCCGTGGAAAGCAGATCGCCGCCTTCTCCGACCTGGCTGTCGTAGCCATTTCCCATCCGCTTGGGAATACTTTCGGCAGATACCGCGCGCATCGCGGCCTGCATCTCCTCGAGCGTGGCGTCCGGCTTTGCATAGCGCAGGTTTTCCGCAATACTGCCGGAAAACAGATGCGGTGTCTGAATGACGTAGCCGATGTTGCTGTGGAGCCAGAGCTGCGACCGGTCTCTCGCATCCCTCCCGTCCACAAGGATCCTCCCTCCCGTCGGCTCGAAAAACCGGCAGAGCAGATTCACCAGCGTGGACTTCCCGGCGCCGGTCTCCCCGACGATCGCCACATTCGTCCCCTGCGGCACCTTCAGATTGAAATGCTCAAAGATCATCTCCTCGCCGTCAGGATAATGAAAACTGACATCCTCAAATTCAATATCACCGTAAAGCGGTTCCCAGTTTTCTTTTTTCGGATAAAACGCGTCCCCGTAGCGTTCGATCACATCCGGGCGGTCCGCCACTTCGGAGCTCGTCTCCGTCAGCTTTGTGTAGCGC
>CANQEC010000346.1 GCA_947594335.1 uncultured Lachnospiraceae bacterium | reverse complement strand
ACCCTCGGCAGAAGGCGCATATAATTGCGGTGTATCTCCGCGGGGCTGCGGCGGAACCGCAGATACAGATCAAGCCGTTCTACCCGCTTGCCGAATTTCATGACGCTGCGGATGCAGTATCCGTCGATCTGATCATCGACGCACCCCCAGAATGCCAGCAGATGATCAACCACCTTCTGGAGCTTCATCATCGGCGCCTCGCTCACGGCCGCCCGTTCCAGATCATAGACCGCCATCTGTATGTAGGCGAGCGTCTCCGTCCCGATTTCATCGCGCATGACGATCGCGTTGTCGTACGCGCGGATCAGGTTGCTGATGATCGAATTCGGATCCGTCCTGTCATACCCGTAGCGGCTGATAAAATCCTCTCTGGATGTATAGATATCCGGTATATCAAGAAGATCACAAAGCTTTGCGTGGTGGTCTTCGTCCACATCGATCATGCTGTCGTAGCCGTCGCAGTAAAGCTTGAGCGTGGTGTAAACCCGCTCAGAATAACGTCCGAGCCAGTACAGATGATCCGCCTTTTCTAATGTAATAGCACCCATGTATCCTTAAAGCCTCCTCCCTGCGACGAGTTTACGATAAACGAATCCGGATTCCTGGAAAACCGCGTCAGGCCGCTCTTCCACACCATGACGTCGCCCGCGCTTAACACAAACGCCCGCAGATCCGCTTTCCGCGGAACCCGCTCGCCGTTCTCCATGATGTCAAGATCAATAAAGTCGATCACATCCTGCGCGATAAACCGCCGCGGCTGCGCTTTGATCAGCGCGATCATGTCCTCTTTCTCCTGCTTCGTCAGCTTGTTTCCGAACACCACGCCGTAGCCTCCGGCCTCCGCCACATCCTTGATCACAATCTCATCAAATTTATCCAGCACATACTTCATGTCCTGCTCATAATACGGCAGGTACGTCGGCGCGTTGTGCGTGATGCAGTCCTCTCCAAGATAATACTTCACCATCTTCGGAACAAAATAATAAATTCCCTTGTCGTCCGCGACGCCGTTTCCCGGCGCGTTGAGGATCGCCACATTGCCCTTGCGGTACACGTCGTACAGATGCGGAACCCCGATCAGCGATTCCGCAAGGAAATTCATCGGATCCAGATATTCATCAGAAATCCTCCGGTAGACCGCTCCGACCTGCCGCTTTTCCCCCTGATAATCGAGATAATAGAGCCTGTCGTTTTCCACAAACAAATCGTTCCCTGTCACAAGCACAGCGCCCGTCTTCTCCGCCAGATAGGAATGTTCAAAGAAAGCCGCGTTGTACCGTCCCGGCGTCAGAATCACATTGTCCCCGCCTGTGTTTACATAGTCCATCGTCGTTTTCAGCAGCGCGGCATAATTCCGGTTGTCGGCAATCTTCCGCTCGCGGAACACCATCGGGCTCGCCCTGCGGCAGAGATCCCGCGCGATCAGCGGATAGGAAGCGCCGGACGGCACGCGCAGATTGTCCTCTAGGATGTACCAGGTGCCGTCCCTGGACTGGACAAGGTCGATCCCCGATATGTGGCTCGCAATGCCCTTCGGCGGCTTCACGCCCTCGCACTCCGCCAGATAACCTGACGAGGAGTAGACAAACTCCGGCGGAATCACGCCGTCCCTGATGATCTTTTTATCTGAATAGACGTCCGCAAGAAAACAGTTCAAAGCGGTGACACGCTGCTGCAGCCCTTTCTCCAGATACGCAAATTCCTCCGCTGTGATCACGCGCGGAATCGCGTCAAACGGAAACAGCTGCTCCTTAAACTCA
This sequence comes from uncultured Lachnospiraceae bacterium, assembly GCA_947594335.1. GTDB lineage: Bacteria > Bacillota > Clostridia > Lachnospirales > Lachnospiraceae > Choladousia. The sequence continues at coordinate 954 of CANQEC010000346.1, read as the reverse complement.
TTATTTTTGTAAATACCGAACTTCACTCCATAGCGCGCAAGCTGCTCGTTGATGGCGTCGGCTTCCCTGCATATATCGTACATTCGCATCACCTCTTTGTTGTTCTTCTTTGCTCGTTTCTTCCATTGCCGCGGCGCTCGCTAAACGCATGTGCACATATGATAACGCTGTTCACGATCGAGCGGAGGCGGCTTTTCCTCCTGCTCGCCGCGCGGCACACATGCTGCGCCAGCAGCTGATTTCCCTATGCGGGCCTGCGCAATCGAGTAGGGGCGGTTTTTCCTCCTGCTCGCCGCGCGGCATGCATGCTGCGCCAGCAGCTGATTTCCTTATGCGGGCCTGCGCAAAAGAAAAAGGCAGGGATGCCAAATTCATGACATCCTTGCCTCTGCAAATATTACCTTATCACACGAGCCGCCGCTTGTCAACGACCGCAGAAAATTACTGTTATGATATCTTTGTTATCTTGTTCCTGTTCACTCCGTGACCAGTAACGTTATCTTATCCCCGATTAATTTCTGATGGCTGATACTTGTTTACAAGATCAGAAAATAAGTATAAAATATCAGTTAAGAATTTTCGCCATAAAATCGTTCCCGAAATCCCGACAGACTGTTTTTGCGTCTGTTTTTTCATAAAAAGGCCGCCGCTCACTTCTGTACAAATCGTGACCGGAAGCCGCAAAAGGATCAGCATCATGAAACGTTCTACCACCACCATTTTCTTCATCCTGGCGTTCTGCACGCTCATGCTCTCCGGCATCTGGATCTATTTTCAGAAAAAGCTGGAGCAGGTGGACCTCGCGGATTCCGGGCACAGCACTGTCTTTGACCGGCATTACGTCCTGATCGCGGACGACGGGAACTCCCTGCTCTGGGATTCTATCTATGAGAGCGCCGAAAAAGAGGCTGCCGCGTCGAACGCTTACCTGGAGCTGATCCAGCCGGATGACAA
>CANQEC010000345.1 GCA_947594335.1 uncultured Lachnospiraceae bacterium | reverse complement strand
GTCGCAATCTGCCTGATCTATAACTTCATCACCTCAAAGACAGCGTTCGGCCGCTATTTCTACGCGATCGGCGGCAATGAAAAGGCGACGAAGCTTTCCGGTATCGACACAAACAAGATCTATTTCATCGCCTACGCGAACATGGGACTTCTCGCGGGACTCGCGGGCATGCTCTGCGCGGCGCGTGTCGGTTCCGTAAACGGCAGCACCGGCACCTCCTTTGAGATGGACGCGATCGGCTCCTGCTTCATCGGCGGCGCATCCGCGTACGGCGGCGTCGGCACTGTCGGCGGTGTGGTGATCGGCGCTCTCCTGCTCGGCGTCATCAATATGGGAATGTCCATCATGGGAATCGGAGACTCCTGGCAGTATGTCGTCAAGGGCGCGGTGCTTTTGATCGCTGTTGTATTTGATGTACTTTCCAACAGAAAGTCATCCTGACTGTGATATTTTCCGGCGGCGCCAGGCTTTCCTGGCAGCCTTTCATGCCGGTGTCATGCCCGGTTACTGTCCCAGCAGCGACAGCAGCCGGGCGCTTTCTGTCTCTGAAAACTCGCGCGCAGAAGCCTCCAGGGGCTGATTTACGTACGCGTCATAACCGGCCTCCGGCGTAATATAATTCTCATTATTGTCCTTCCATTCTCTTGCTTCATCAAAGTACGCGCTTTGGGCGAACGCGGAATCCCAGTCCACATTCTCAGCCACATAATTCTGATATGCATGGTACAGTTCATGGAGAAGTGTTTCCAGGGCCTCTTTTGCGGCGGAATCCTCCAGGTGCTTTATGTCAATGCTTATGGTATCATCCAGTGAATTATATTCACCCAGTATAAACAGGTTTATCTGCCCGGCAGAAAGGGGAACCGCGGGCATTCCAAGATTCTCAAATTCATAATCCGCCAGCATCTGCAAAGCCGTGATTTTCTTTTCGGGAGAAAAGGAAGACCACGTATCCTCATGGAAGCAGTTCATAAATCCCATGCTGTTGTACGCTTCCTGGCCGGAAGAAGTTTCGGCCTCATCGGCGGCAAGCAGCTCTTTTTTCAGGCTTTCCCTGGCCTCATACCTGGGAGGTTCCAGATTATACGCGAATACTGCCAGGATGCTTGGAACTGCCAGCAAAACAGCGGCCAGGCAAACAAAAAAGCGGTGCGCGGACATCCGGTTTCTGGCGCGTCTTTTCCGGCTGTTTTTTCCGGCCGCCTCATCCTTTTGCAGCGAATGCCGAAATGCCAGCGACAAACCGGCGAGGATCAGGAAAAGAACCAGCGTCAGAAAGAAATGGTACTGAGCAAATACGAGAGTATATAAAATCTCCACCGGAAAAAGATTGAAAAGAAGCTCAAACACGCTGCCATCCTTACAGCCATTCCGGTACGGGGAGAAGCCCAGCCACGCCGCGGCAAAAATGAGAAAACAGGGAAGAAGCAGCCTGTGCCACAGATAAAGATTAATCTCACTGATATAGATGCCAAACGGATTCAGGAACAGCCGGCAGGCAGCTATAACCGGAACAAACAGACTTCCCTGGTAAACAGTTTTTCTTATGCGCATTTTCTCATCTCCATCTTCCCCTGGTCCTGGATCCACAGGCAGGCTCCATTTCTTTGTTTATGGAAAAAAATCCTCCGCCTTGCGGCGAAGGACTGTATTACAGTTTAATCATTTCTGCAACAAAATTTTTCTGTTTTATATCGGCAGACGCGGCGCCTGTTCTGTCCCTTCAGTTCCCATATCTTCTGCGGAATAAAAATCACATATGGACAATTTTATACACCGACGCGTTGGCATAGACAAGAGGATCTTCCTGTGCGAAAAAGACAACCCCGTCTGTCGGGGAAATGACCTGGGACCGCACGTTCCCCTCAAACGGATCAAGAATCTGCGCGAGCACTTCTCCCCTCATGACATCCGTTCCCGGCGGCACAAAGCTGTCAATAATTCCCGCCGCCCCGGCCTGCACATTTACCAGATCATTTTCCGAGATGATCTTCGCGATATAACCTTCATGCGCGCATCCCGAACTTTTCAGGATATTCTCCTTGTACAGAAAGTTCAGCACTGCGTTAACCGCCAGCGTGACGTCGCCGCGGTTGATCGTATCCGTGGTTCCGGCATAGACCGAGAACGCATTTGCCTCCCACACCTGCCAGTTATAGTTGAGTGTCGTCGTGTCGTACGGACGAGGATCGCGGATCACAACATAGGGAAGTCCGAATTTCCTCGCCATATCTGCATTTTCATAGCCCGTCCTCATAATTCTCACATGGGGAACAAACACACCCGGGATATAAAAGCTGGCAAACTGGATGCCGTTTTTGTAATCCTTAATCGCGTCGAACAGGCCGGCCGCGATGCGCTGTGTCGTCTCGCCAAGCTCGTAACCGGGGAACATCCGGTTGATATCGGTATTATCCGTAGGCCAGAACCGCTTCCTGATATTCATCGAGTACGTATTCACAGAAGGCACGACCAGTATGGATTTCCCACTGCAAATGCAGTCTTCCGCCTCCAGCCTTTTCAGCGCCCGGACAAGCTGCGAACAGGTGTAAAGCTGCTGCACCTCGTTTCCGCGCAGGGCCCCCACGATACAGGCCGACTTTTCTCCCCGCCCGAACGTAAGCCCGGTGATCCGGAAACTGTCGCGGTAAAGTGATTTCAGTTCAAATATCGTCTCTCTTTTCATCCCTGCACCTCCAGAATTCTCGCGATCAGC
>CANQEC010000344.1 GCA_947594335.1 uncultured Lachnospiraceae bacterium | reverse complement strand
CCCTTGACCGGTTCCATCACAATCACCGGCTTGCCATGCTTTGCCGCCATCTCATAACAGGCGCGGGAGCGGATCCATTCGCTTTCCCAGTCCAGATAATTAACCTGCAGCTGCACAAATTCCATTTCCGGATGCTTTGTAAGAATTTCATCAAGCAGTTCCGGCGTATCGTGGAACGAAAATCCTGCATGTTTCACGAGCCCTTTCGCTTTCTTGTCCAGCAGCCAGCCAAAGCAGTCAAACTGCTCATATTTCTTCAGCATGGATTCCTCAATTCCATGGAGCAGATAATAGTCAAAATATCCCGCTCCGGTTTTCTCGAGCTGCGCGTTAAAAATCCTGTCGCGATCCTCAAACGAGTTGAAAAAGCCTGCGTGAAGCTTTGTGGCAAGCGTAAAGCTGTCCCGCGGATGACGATCCACCAAAGCAGCCTTTGCCACGCTCTCACTCATAAAACCATTGTACATCCATGCAGTATCAAAGTAAGTGAATCCTCTCTCAAGAAACAGATCCACCATCTTTTTAACCTGCTCCACGTCCACATTCGCGTCATTTGTCGAGTCCAGCAGCGGCAGACGCATCAGACCAAAACCAAGTTTTTTCATTGCCGTATCCTCCTTTTTTATGATCATGCACTTTCATATCTTCCAATCTGGTATTCTTTCAGAAGCTGTTCCTGAAACATTTTATCAACCGCGGAACGTTTCAGTTCATCCATGCGGTTATCAGCAATCAGGGCTGCAACCAACTGATTAATTTCAATATGTCCCTCTTCTAATCCCTCTTTTCGTCCCTCCTTTAATCCTTCTTTTCGCCCTTCTTTTAATCCCTCTTTTCGCCCCTCCTTTAATCCCTCTTTTCGCCCTTCTTTTAATCCCTCTTTTCGCCCTTCTTCCATCATTTCCTGATATTTCATTAACAAAGTCATATATTCAGTCCTCCATTCTTTGTGCTTCCTCGCCTGTATCACACAGCTCTGAAGTTTTCTTGTAAGGCTTTTGGGATCGTTGGATGGTTCTCCTGTTTTTATGTACGCAAGAAATTCCCTGAGTTTTTTAGAAATACCTTTTGAACTGCCATATGCATTTACAAATATGGTTCTTGTATCATCCCCAAGCTCAATTTCCGGAGCTGCATCACATCTCATACGGTAAGAATAGATTGGAAATCTGCCAATGTTCCTTTTACAGATAAATATGACATAACATTTTTTCAGTTCTTTATAGTCCCTGCCTTTCTCGATCAGGCTCAAATCTAGCATACTGTGATAGTAGCGGCTTCTTTTCGGGAGGTTCTCATCGCTGGTGGTCTGCATTTCAACATCGTATACAATATTTTCTGAATCTTCCGTGTAGATATCAAAACGAACACCTTTGCCGTCTCCTGTGACAGATATACTTTTCTGAACTTCCGGAAACTGTATCTTCCTGATTTTTTTATCCAGGATCAGTTCCAGCAGTTCTCTGCAAAGTTCCGGATGGTTATACAGGACTTTTCCAAACATAAAATCATCAGTAAAATCCAGCTCTTCATACTTCTTAGCCAATTAATTATTTACTCCTTTCCATTTTATCGCACTTGTTACGTCTTTTCAATAATCAAAATTAAATGGAATATCAAAGATTATTTGATAGAACTATTATTAAGAAAAATGAATTGATTGAGATAATTCCTTTGCTTATTATATCACAGAGTCAAAATTTGTCAATACTTCAGCAAAATTCAAGGCGGCAAATATCATTTCAGCTGCTGCAGTCCGCTCAAATAATACTGCCGCCGGCTGACTTATCAGCGTACCAGTCCGGAATTGCTCCGGTACTCCTCGTTAATTTCTCTCAGTTCCTTCTCCCCGTCAATATACGGCTGATAAAAAGTATCCACGCTGCCCCCGCCCAGATTATCGCAGCCATTGCAGAAATCGCACGCACCGCCGCACTGATTCAGTCCCTGCTGTACAATCTGAATCCGCTCCTCCCTCGTCGTATCCTTAATCAGAATACTCTTAATTTTCATTTTTAATCATCCCTTCCTGATTCTTCATCTGTTTCTCCGGCACCGCTCTGCTCAGTTAACGCAAAACAGAATCCGCCATCTGTTCTATTTTTTCAACAAGACTTAAATCCGCCGGCAGCCAATTCACGCTCCGAAGATTCTCCCGCGCAAGCCACCGCGCCGCCTCGTGCTCCTTCAAAACCATCTCCCCGGAACTGATCGTGCAGAGAAAACAGTCCATCGAGAGATGAAATTCCGAATAATCATACTCCACCGTATCCAGCAGATTTCCCACTTCAATCTCAACATTCAGTTCTTCCATGATCTCGCGGGCAAGCGCCTCCCGCGGCGTCTCGCCTGCCTCGATTTTGCCGCCTGGAAACTCCCAGCCGCCCTTATACTCTCCATAGCCGCGCTGTGTCGCGAAAATTCTGCCGCCGCGGACGATGACCGCAGCCGCTACTCTTATTGTTTTCATTGTGTTCTCCATGTAAAACATTCCTTTCGCAGGATCAAATCTGCCTGTCTGATATCCTCGATGCCGGTACATCACAGCTTAAAATCATACTGCAGATAGTCGGGCAGTTCCTGCTCCATCAGAATATCAAACAGCAGCGTTCCCTTTCTGTTTTCCGTTTTCCGCGGATTGGTCAGGATCCCCTCCCCCACATAAGTAAACGGCAGCTGAACCCCGTGTTCCTCCGCAATCTTACGGATAAACAGCAC
>CANQEC010000343.1 GCA_947594335.1 uncultured Lachnospiraceae bacterium | reverse complement strand
CTGTTTTATAGCGGATCGCGTCCTGCTTTCCATAATGCTGCTGCGCCTGTACCAGAATTTCCCGAATCGTACTGTATGTCATGTTTTTCCCTTCTTCCGTCTGCTTTTCCTCAACCTGTTTTCTCAGCCTGCCAGCTTCTCCAGATACTCTGCTGCCTGCCCTACCGTACGGATATCCGACACATCCCGCTGGTCGATCTCGATATCGAATTCATCCTCCAGCTCTCCGAGCATGCTCATGAAATCAAACGAGGTAAATCCAAGATCCTCCATAAACCTGGAATCCTCGTGAATGTCCGACGGCTCCACCTCCACATAATTGCAGATAATTTCCGCTAATTTTTCAAACATATCTCCATCCTCCTGCGTCAATTTAATTTTGAATCTGAATCTCTGCGCTTTTTGCCCTGCTCCTGCACTGATCTGAATCTCTGCGCCCTTTTGTCCTGCTCCTGCACTGATCTGAATCTCTGCGCCCTTTGCTCTGCTCCTACACTGCTTTAATAATATCCCCGATCGTCTGATTCGGATCCTCAATTCCTTTGAATATAATTTTGCAGAGGTAGTAATACAGGTATTCAAGCTGTTCCCTGCTGACCGCTTTCGTCTGATGTTCAAAGCTGAAATCGAGTCCATTGTCCTCGGTGCGGTGCATAACGGTCAGATACATGGCCTGCGTCGTCGCCCCGTTCGGATACCATTTTGTTCTGTAATGAATATCCCCGAGGCGGTCAAGCTGATTTTCCCTCATGGTAAGCGGCTGATATGTCAGAGACATCGGCTCGTATGTCTGTCCTGGCTTCACCGGATATTTTTTTGAGCGGTACGCGAAATAGGCAACCGGATCAAAATTTGCGTGGCGGAAATACTCATTCTGCAGGGAACGGATCTCGCGCAATCCCTCCTGGAATGTCTTATCCGGAGAAATGACCGTGCGGAACGGGAAGGAATGGATCCTGGTACCCCCGGACTTCTTCTCCTTCAGGGTCGCTCTCCTCGCGATCGCGGTATTGATCGAAACGTCATCGTTCCCATTCATCTTCTGGAAGTACGTGCGCAGCCCCATCAGAAGCAGGCAGACGGGAGACGTATGATTTTCTTCGCAGAATTTCAGAAGCCTTGCCGTCGGCTCCGCCTCCAGATGGAAGACGTCAAGCGCGGAATCCACAGAATCCGAGACGTTGACTGCCGCTCTGAGCTCCGGATCCTGACAGCGTTCCCGCTCAGCCTCAAGTTTGCCCCGCCCGTCAATTCCATTGTAGATCGGCTCGGACGCGTCAATCAGTTCATGGAAAAATTCCGTGTCGCGCTCCTTTGCCCGGCAGCCTGCCTCATACGCGAGATCCTTCTGCAGCTGTTCGATATAGGAAGACATTTCCTTTGGCGGAGCAACCTGCTCATACATTGTGCTGGCGTACAGCTCAATGACATCCTTCAGGAAGCAGACCAGCGACTGCGCGTCCATCGTCCTGTGATCGACCAGCAGGTATACTCCCTCATAGCCGTCCGGCGTCTTAATCATGACGATCCGGTTCATCGGGGAATCCTGACGTTCAAACGGTATCTGCGTCCATCCTGTCATGACCGCCTCGGCTTCTTCCATGGTCTTTCCCGTAAAATCCACAAATTCTATTTCCCTGTCGTCCGTATCCACAACATACTGATACCAGGTTCCTTCTTTATCCTTCGCAAAGCGCAGCCTCATGGAATCGCAGCGCTCATATGCTCTGCGGATCGACTGTTTCAGCACTTCGCGGTCAAGCTCCATCTCGATCGTCAGACTTGTCCCGATATTCAGGACTTCTTTTTTGGGGCACATGCTCTGGTAAAAAAAGTGAAATTTCTGTGCTGCCGTAAGCGGATACACGGGGTATCCTTTTCTTTTTCTCATCATTTTATAAATCCTCCGATTCTAACGCTTCCGACCGGTTCCCCGGCCGGCTCATTCGGCTGTAACTTTTTCTTTCTGTTTTCCCGGTCCTTCTGCCGCAGGCTCCTTTGACCTGCTCATTCGGCTGTAACTTTCTCTTCCTGTTTTCCCGGTCCTTCTGCCGCGGTCTCCTTTGGCATAGCTTCCTCAATCAGTTCATCCAGCGCCTTTTCATACGCTTTCCTGTCTTTATAGTAGCTCTCGGCATGTGCCGCGCCCTCCACGATCAGTTTTCTCTTCGGGGCGGCACAGTTCCCGTAAATTTCATCACACATGCTACACGGAACAAATGTATCCGCCGACCCGTGGATCAGCAGGATGGGCACCTTTGCCTTTCTCACCTCGCGCGCCGCATTGCATTCATCCAGTCCATATCCTGCCATCTTCTGGTTGATCCGGTCTGAAATCTGGATCATCGGAAACGCGGGGATATGGTACATGGAGCGCAGAACATGGGAAAAAACCTCCTTCGCGGAAGTAAACCCGCAGTCGGAAACGATTCCCTTCACCTGCGGCGGAAGCTCCAGGCCGCTGCACATCAGTACCGTCGCGCCGCCCATGGAAGTCCCGTGAAGCAGGATCTGTACATCCTCCCCGTATTCCTCCAGAACCCATCGGATCCATTTCACCGCGTCATAACGGTCCATGCATCCGAATCCAATATACTTTCCTTCGCTTTCTCCATGCGCCCGCTCGTCCGCCAGCAGCATGGAAAAGCCGCGTTTCATATAATAGTCGGACAGTCCGATATAATCGCTCAGCCCGCGGCTCGTGTAACCGTGAAAACAGATCACAACT
>CANQEC010000342.1 GCA_947594335.1 uncultured Lachnospiraceae bacterium | reverse complement strand
ACCTGTGAGGAGTTGTGCTATTTTAGCAAAGAAAAAAGCCCGAATTTATGCGGGCTATGGCGTTTCGCAAACGCCTAAGACAGAGGAAGTATATGAGAGGATCCGGAGGAAAGCGGAAGATGGGGAGGAACTTACAGAAGAAGAGCTGATGGAGATGGTCATCCTGCCGCTTACGGTGAAGGGAAAAGAGAAGAAGAGGGAGCTTTTGAGGAGATGTGTAGAGATAGCGGAGAAACTGAAGGAAGAGCAGGAGAAATTTACGCTGTCGGGGTTGATTACATTTACGGACAAGATTATAGACAGGGAGACAGCGGAACGGATAAGGAGGAGGATCGAGATGACGAAGATAGGGATGCTGTATGAGGAAGAGAAAAGAGAAGCAGTGAGAAAGGCAGTAGAGGAGAAAGAGAGAGAAAAAGAAAAGGAAAAGGAGGAGGCAGTAAAGAAGATAGAAGAAGAAAAACAGGAAGAATTGGAAGAGATGAGAAAGGTAGCGGAGGGGAGTTGTAAGGAAAGAAATATTCTGAGGAGGCTGCTGCAGGGAAGAAGTGTAAAGGAGACGGCAGAGGAATTCGGGGTAAGCGAGCAGAAAGTGATTGAGCTGATAGGCTGAACTGAAAAGAAGCAGGGAAACTTCCTGTTGCTTTTTTGTGGAATCTGCGCTATACTGTGAATAAGTAAAAGCTTCGCCATTTGTTCTATTTATGCGGGTGAGCTTTTGCGGAAACTTATTTAAAATTTAATCAGGAAAAGTTCTTCGGGGCAACGTGAAAATCGTGACCGGCGGTATAGTCCGCGAACCGCTTCGGCGGCCGATCCGGTGACTCTGGCAGGATGCAGACGACGGCATCCAGTCTGGGGGATTCCGGAACCGACAGTATAGTCTGGATGAGAGAAGAAGCAAAGTTTTGTGTGAAATTTAAGCTGCTGCGAAGAGCTGCCGGACGGGCGGATATCTTCCGGCAGCTTTCTGTGTGCACAGGCCCGGACAGGGAAAATTGCTGCTGGCGCAGCACCTCTGCCAGAGCCGTTTGAACATGTTCGCGCTTCCATGAAATGATATTGAGGTCAAAAGATGCCAGACGGATTGTTTCGTGCTTCGCACTTTTGACCCTGGCATCATAAAATTGGGGCAGCCTGTCTTTATGCAAAGTTTTCGGATTCTTACAGGGATTCAGAAGAGCTTTTCAAAGAAAAGGAGATGGAAGCATGAGTAATTTGTTGAAGACGGCAGGGGATAATGTTCAGTTTGTACTGGTGTGTGCGGCGGTTATCGCCATACTGGTGCTGGTATCAAAGACGGTGGAGCGCCTGTGGCTGAAGGACAGCGTCGCCGCAGTGGGAAGCACGAAGTATATCACGATCTGCGCGATGCTGGGAGCGCTCGCGACGCTGCTGCACATTTTTGATTTTCCGGTTGCTTTTCTCGCGCCGGGCTTTTACAAGCTGGACTTCAGCGAGATTCCCGTCATGATCGGCGCGTTTCTTCTCGGACCGGTCGGCGGCGTTGTCATCGAGCTGGTCAAGATCCTCCTGAAGCTGGTGATCAAAGGCACATCGACCGCGTTTGTCGGAGATCTTGCGAATTTCGTCGTAGGGTGTTCGTTTGTAGTCCCGGCCTCGATCATCTATCATCTGAAAAAGACGCGGAAAACAGCTGTGATTTCATTGGTTACCGGGACGCTGGTCATGAGCGTGTTCGGAAGCGCGTTCAATGCGATCTATCTGATTCCGGCGTTTGCCTCCCTGTACGGCATGCCGATCGATGCGATCATCGGCATGGGGACTGCGATCAATCCGGCGATCACAAGCGTCTGGACGCTCGCGATCTTTGCGGTTGCCCCGCTGAATCTGTTAAAAGGCATATTGATTTCTGTTCCGACTATGGTATTATATAAAAGAATCAGCAGGGTATTGCATAATACCGCCGGAGAGAATTACAGAGCAGGTGATCACAGACAGCCGCAGATGTAAACGGTGTTAAAAAGGTGCCGCAGAATAGCTGATATTCTGCGGCTTTTTCTGTATTCACTGGTTCTTTATGGAAAATGTGCGTGGAATGGGGAAAAATATGGAGAAAATAAAAAAGATCAGCAAGGTGACGGACAATCCGTATGTGAATCTTTACAATCTTGATGTAGTGAACCGCAAAGGGAACGACGGCAGGTATTATCTTGCCTCAAGGACAAAGAAAGCCGAGGAGCTTGAGCTGTGTACAAAGCGGCAGAAGGTCAACGGTGTGATCATCTACAGCCTGTACGGGGAGAAACGGGACCGCGTGGTGCTGATTCGCCAGTACCGCTATGCGATCGACAATTATATTTATGAATTTCCGGCAGGTCTGGTTGAAGAAGGGGAGGATTTTCACGAGACGGCAGTTCGCGAGCTTCGCGAGGAGACAGGGCTTATCCTGCACCCTGTCAAGGCGGATCCGATGTACGAGCGGCCGTATTACACGACGATCGGCATGACTGACGAGTGCTGCGGGACGGTGTACGGGTATGCGGACGGAGAGATCAGCCAGGATATGCTGGAGGACAGCGAGGATATTGAAGTTGTGCTCGCGGACAAGGAGGAAGTGCGCAGGATTCTGCGCGAAGAGCGTGTGGCGATTGTCTGCTCTTACATGCTGATGCATTTTCTGCATGATGAAGAATCATTTGCTTTTTTGCAGAAAAAGAGGTAGAATGCTCTGATAAGGAAAGAAGAACAGGAAAGGAGAACAGCCGGATGA
>CANQEC010000341.1 GCA_947594335.1 uncultured Lachnospiraceae bacterium | reverse complement strand
GATGTGTGGCTCCATAACGAATAAGCCACCGATGAGACAAAAAGGCGCTTCAGACTATACGTCTGAAACGCCTTTGTTCATCGTGTTAAGAGTAGCACTGTCTGATTATTTTGTCAAGAGTTCCTTCGGGATATTTTTTACGCAGGTGATCGCCACGGCGCCCGGGCCGATATGACACGACACGCTCAGAGAAAGCGGCTCGGGGATCATCTCCTGATTCGGATACTTCTTCTGCAGCTCCTCTCTCCAGGAATTGATCTCTGTCAGGTCCGTGCCGGAATAGACAAGCGAAATCGTCACATCGCTCAGATCCGGCGCCGCGTGAAATCTTTCGCGGCAGTCCTTCTCCACGGCTTCTATCATCGTTGTCTTTGCCGCTTTCAGGGTTCTGCTCTTTGCGTAGGCGTCCAGCTTGTCCCCCTGAATCTGAAGCACGGGTTTGAGGCGCAGCAGCGTTCCCAGAGCCGCGGCCGCCGGCGTGATCCTTCCGCCTTTCTTCAGATAATACAGGGTGTCAAGCGTTATATAGATCGTGGAATCATACTGCGTATCCTCCAGATATTTTTTGATTTCCGCCGCGCTCCAGCCCGCATCCGCGAGAGTTTTCGCGTCTTTCACTGAAAGCTTCTGCGTCGCTGAGATCCTCCGGTTGTTCACAACCTGCACCTTCCCGTCATAATCCTGAGACAGCATGATGGCTGTCTCACAGGAACCGGAAAGTCCGCTGGACATCGGAATATGCAGAACTTCATCGTACGTCTCCAAAAGTCTGTCCCACAAATCGGTCACATCGCTTACCGCCGGCATTGAGGTGGAAATCTCCGCGTTATTTTTCAGGTGCTCGTAAAACTCCGGCTGTGTCAGTGTACGTTCCTCCAGATACAGCTTTCCGTTAATGTAGAACGGCATCGGCAGCACATAAACGCCCCATTCTTTTGCCACCTGTTCTGTAATCCCGCTGTTGCTGTCCGTCACAATCGCAATTTTTCCCATATCTGTTCTCCTTGAAGTCTCATTCTCTGTCCTTGTCCAAACATACAGACTGCCGATCAAAAACGGCCAAAACATCATCCTGATGATATTCGCAGGCCGCTTTTCATACCTGCTCCGCAAACATATATTTGACACAATTGGAAATCACTATAACACATTTTTGCAAAGGCCGCAACAGGTGTTTGAAAAGCAAGTTTTTCCGTCCCCGGATTTTCTCTTGCCATTCCCGCCGTTTACAGATATACTATAGCAAACGGCAAAACATATCCAACGTTCACTATAAGCACAAAACTTACAGAGGAGCATATTTCTATGGAGATACTTGAGATATTTCTTCACTCACTCATTAACCTGGCCATCATGCTGTTTGAATACACGGGCGTTCTTATCATTACTTTTTCCGGTATTCAGGGAATTGTCAATTATATCCGCGGGAATCCTGAAACCCGTCTGATTCTCGCAAAGGGCCTGGCCATGGGCCTTGAGTTTAAGCTCGGAGGCGAAATCCTGCGTACGGTCATCGTCAACAGCTTTGCGGAGATCGCGATCGTGGCCGGTATCATCGCGCTGCGGGCCACTTTGACTGTCCTGATCCACTGGGAAATCAAAAACGAACAGCATGAAAAGCACGAATCCCACACAGATCCCGCCACAGAGGAAGATCAGGAACCAGCCGCGGAAACGGAACCGTCCAAATCCGAGGAGCAAAAATAGCCGCGCGGCCCAGGTGCTGCGTCAGCAGCTGGTTTTCATTCCTAGGCCTGCACGCAAAAACAGCCGCAAAACCGGCTGCCACGGAAAATTAAATATCCACGAAACCGGATACGGCTGAAAACATCCGATCTGCGAGGCAGATCATTTACAGGGATCCTGCTATTTAAAATAATCATGGCCGCTGAATAATCAGCCCGGCCAATACTACGCTTGCCGCAAGCCCCGCCAGCGTCGCCAGCAAGGCTCCGGCGAGCGTATATCTTGTTTTCTTAATTCCAACAGTCATAAAATAAACGCTTATGGTGTAAAAAATTGTCTCAGTACTGCTCATCATCAGTGAGCCAATCAGTCCAATTCTCGAATCCGTCCCATATTCTTTGTACAGGTCAAGAAGCAGGCCTGTAGCGGCACTAGATGAAAACATGCGAATAATCGATAACGGAATCAGTACCGGCGGGAATATATCCTTAACCTGCCCTGCCGCCTGCGACAGCTGCAAAGCAAGAAAATCCAGAAAACCGGAAGCCCGCAAGACGCCTGTCGCTGTCATCAGACCGATCAAAGCGGGAACGATCTTTGCGACCGTCCGGATACCGTCCTTTGCACCGGCGACAAAGCTGTCATAGACTGACACGTGCATCATGAATCCATACCCTACAATATAAAAAATCATGAATGGTATTATGTATTGGGACAAATAAATAATAAACTGCATCCAGACGACCTTTAAAACCTCTTTATTACAGTTTATTTCTCATTTTCCCAATTCAGAACTTGTTTATTACTCTGCGAATCTGTACTGCGTGATCAGTGTTTCAAGTTCCTGAATAAAGCTTTCTTTCATTTTAATCTCTGAGTTGACCAGAATATTTTTCACCATACTCAACGCTAATCTGTTCTCGTTAAAATCCCCAAGTTCTTTGGCAATACATTCTTCCCTTGTCATTGCGGCCTTGTAAGCCCGCGCCAGCACCGTTTTCGTCTGAACAATCTCGGCTACGTAAATGTAGCCTGCTTTGTGCAGATTTTTC
>CANQEC010000340.1 GCA_947594335.1 uncultured Lachnospiraceae bacterium | reverse complement strand
CAAAAAACAGGTCAAGTACGCAGGACTCCTTTGAAGCGACTGCGAAAAATCCACCCATAAATGCTGCCTCCTTCATTTGTGATAACTGATAAAGCCTTATCCATCATAATAGATGAACACGAATTCGTCAAGAAGGGATGAACTTCCCCTTGAAAAATGGTGCGTATCTATATATAATCATGGTGTTGTACTGGGTTTTTACATAAGGTGTGATAATAGGATGTATAAGGCTGTCCGGCATTGACGCAGACGACCGGTCAGATGCGTTGGAATTGAGGAGAGGGTGTACATATGAGAATTATTGTTGTGGGACTCGGAAAGGTAGGCCAGGCGCTTGCCGCCGAGCTGAGCGGCGAAAATAATGATATCACCGTGATCGATAATAAAGAAAAGACAGTAGAGGATTTCGCGAGCCAGTATGATATTATGGGAGTGGTCGGAAACGGCGCGAATTATTCGACGCAGATGGATGCGGATGTGGAGCACGCGGATCTTCTGATCGCGGTGACAGGCTCGGACGAGCTGAATCTGCTGTGCTGTCTGATTGCGAAGAAGGCAGGAAACTGCCACACAATCGCCAGGGTCCGCAATCCGGAATACAGTGCGGAGCTCAATTATATCAAGGAGGAACTGGGGCTTGCGATGGTGATCAACCCGGAGCAGATAGCGGCCAGGGAGATCTCGCGTATTTTAAAGTACCCGTCCGCGATCGAGGTGGACGGTTTTGCGAAGAGCCGCGCGGAGCTTCTGAAATTCCGCGTACCGTCGGAGTCGGTGCTGGTGGATCAGCGCATTGTCGATATCCCGGGCAAGATGCGAAGGAATATCCTGATCTGCGCGATCGAGCGCGGAGAGGAGCTTATTATCCCGGACGGCAATACAAAGCTTCAGGCGAAGGACCTTGTGTCGATTGTCGGAGTGTCCGCGGATGCCAATAATTTTTTCCGCCAGGTGGGACTTGTCTCAAACCAGATCAAAAGCATACTGATCACAGGAGGCGGGGCGATTACCTATTATCTTGCGCTCACGCTGCTGTCGAACGGGGTGAAGGTGAAGATAATCGAGAAGGATATTGACCGCTGCAACAGGCTCTGCGAGCTTCTGCCGAAAGCGACGATCATCAATGGGGACGGCACGGACAAGGATCTCATCCTTGAAGTGGGCCTGAAGAAGGCCGACGCGTTTGCGGCGCTCACAAATATCGATGAGGAGAATGTGCTGCTTTCCCTCTACGCGAAGAAGATCGGTTCCAGAAAAGTCATCACCAAGATCAACCGCATCGCGTTCGACGAGGTGATCCGTGAGCTTGATCTGGATACAGTGGTTCATCCGAAGGATCTTACCTCCGAATACATTATCCAGTATGTCCGTTCGATGAAAAATTCTCTTGGGAGCAATGTAGAGACGCTCCACCGCATCATTGACAACAAGGCGGAGGCGCTGGAATTTTATATTCATGAGAAGTCCCGCGTGACAGACACGCCGCTCCAGGAACTGAAGATCCGCAAGGGTATTCTGGTTGCCAGTATCACCCGTAACGGGAAAATGATTGTGCCCCGGGGCAGCGATGTGCTTCAGCAGGGAGATACGGTTATCATTGTTACACAGATGACGGGCCTTAATGATATCAGCGATATTTTGCAGTAAACAGTGTTGTTGTTTATTTGCGGCTGGCAGCGGCGCTTTGCGATGCAAAAAAGCCTGAAATTATGCGGCGGCGGATCATTACAATAAAACGCTGCCGTGATCCTGGAGGGGTACCATGAATTACAGAATGATCTTATATGTGACGGGCTGGGTGATCAATTTTGAGGCGGTGTTTCTGTTCCCCGCCTTTCTGACGGGTGTGATATACCGGGAGAAGGCGCTGGTTTCGCTGCTTCTGACGGCCCTGATCTGTCTTGTCATCGGGTTTCCGCTGACAAGAAAAAGACCGAAAAACACTTCGATTTACGCGAGGGAAGGTTTTGCGACCGTTGCGCTCAGCTGGATCGTGCTGAGCGCGCTCGGAGCGCTTCCGTTTGTGTTTTCGGGAGCGATTCCTTCCTATATAGATGCGCTGTTTGAGACGGTGTCCGGATTTACGACCACCGGGTCGAGTATCCTGGCTGAGGTTGAGCCGCTTCCGAAGTGCGTGCTGTTCTGGCGCAGCTTTACGCACTGGGTAGGGGGGATGGGCGTCCTGGTATTTGTGATGGCGGTTCTGCCGCTCGCCGGCGGGACGAATATGTACATGATGAAGGCGGAGAGCCCCGGCCCGATCGTCGGGAAGCTGGTTCCGAAGGTCAAGAGCACGGCGCTTCTGCTCTACAAAATGTATCTGGCCCTGACACTGCTGCAGCTTATTTTCCTGCTGCTCGGGCGCATGCCGCTGTTCGACGCGCTGACGACGACGTTCGGTACCGCCGGCACGGGAGGCTTCGGAGTAAAAAACGACAGCATCGGAGGATATTCGCCGTATCTGCAGGTTGTGATCACAGTATTTATGATCCTGTTCGGAGTAAACTTCAACGTTTATTACCTGCTCATAAAGAAAAAGGCGTTGCTTGCCTTCCAGTCGAGTGAAGTGCGCCTGTACTTTGCGATCATACTTGTGTCGATCGTGTTGATTACGGCCAATATAGCCGGGATGTTCAGTTCTCTGGGCGAGGCGCTGCGGCATGCCGCGTTCCAGGTGGGATCCATCATCACGACGACCGGTTTTGCGACGACAGATTTTGACGTCTGGCCGACTTTTTCA
>CANQEC010000339.1 GCA_947594335.1 uncultured Lachnospiraceae bacterium | reverse complement strand
TTCAAAAGAGCGTCCCCCGCGAGAATCGCGATCGCCTCTCCGTAGACGACATGCGTCGTCTTCTTTCCGCGCCGGTACTCGTCGTTGTCCATCGCCGGAAGGTCATCATGGATCAGCGAATGCGTGTGGATCATCTCAATTGCCGCCATAAACGGCTGCACAACCGCGGATTTCCCTCCGAACATCACGTAGGTCTGCTGCATCAGCAGAGGACGCAGCTTTTTCCCGCCTACCAGCATGCTGTAATTCATTGCCTCCAGCAGCGTTCTCTGGAATCCCTGCTCTTCGGGCAGATAATTCTCAATAATGCTTCTGACCTCCGTCACCCGTTTCTTCATCTGATTGTCAAAATTCATCAAGTCCGCCCTCCCCGTTGATCACCAGGATCTTCTTTTCCACCCGGTCGATCTTTTCATTGCACATCTTCAGCAGATTCATCCCCTCCTGATAGATCCGAAAAGAATCCTCAAGAGAAATCCCACGGTCCTCCAGCGCCTCAATCATCGTATCAAGACGCGCAAACGCTTCCTCAATCGTCAGCGCTTCCATCTCCTCTTTTGCCGCATTTATTTCTTCTTTTATTTCTTCCATATCGCTCGCTCTCCTTTGGCCGGGTCCGAACTTATATCCGCAGGACCGAAGGCGGGATTTCCTCCCGCTTTTGCAGCCCTCACCGGATATCAGGAACCGATTTTGCCGTCCGCAGTCTCCGGAATAATTTCCTCCACCCTCGCCCGGATCAGTCCGTCTGAAATATAAATATTCAGCAGATCTCCCGGTCCTGCCTGATCTGTTGAATAAATTCTCTTTCCGCTGTCATCCGTCACAAAACCATAACCGGCCGAAAGCTTGTCAAGAGGCGAGAGCCCTCTCAGCTTCTCGACGTAAATCCCGACCCGGTGTCTCTGCTCTCTTATTTCCGCCTGCATTCTCTCCCTCAGCCTGTTCTCAAGCTCCATCAGGCGCTGCCTGCCACTGTTCAGCCGCTGGGAAGGAGACGCGTGGTCGAGCCGCATGCGGGAATGAAGCAGTCTCTGCCTGCAGTCCTCCAGGCAAAAGCCCATCGCCCTTTTTAACTGATCGCGGTACAGTTCCATCTGCCCCAGCAGTTCCCTGACATCCGCAACCGCCAGCTCCGCGGCCGCGGACGGCGTGGGAGCCCGCAGATCCGCGACAAAGTCCGCGATCGTCGTATCCGTCTCATGACCTACCGCCGAGATGACGGGCGTCCTGCACTCAAAAATTGCCTGCGCGACGATCTTCTCGTTGAAAGCCCACAGATCCTCGATCGAACCTCCCCCGCGTCCCACGATCATCACATCCACTCCCGCCTTATCAAGCGCGCGGATGCCTTCCGCAATGCTCCTGGCGGAACCCTGTCCCTGCACCAGCGCAGGGTAAAGAATGATCTGGATCCAGGGATTTCTCCTTGTCGAAACAGTGATAATGTCGCGGATGGCCGCTCCTGTCGGAGCAGTCACCACGCCAAGCCTTTCCGCATAAAAAGGAAGCGGCTGCTTATATTCAGCCGCGAACATTCCCATGTCCTCCAGCTCCTGCTTCAGAGCAAGATATTTTTCGTACAAAAATCCCGCGCCGTCAAGACTGATCTCTTTCGCGTACATCTGATAGCTTCCGGTGCGCTCATAGACGCTGATGCTGCCCCGCACAATCACCTGCTGCCCGTTATTCAGCCGGAAAGCAAGTCCTTTTCTCGCGCCCGCAAACATCACGCACGCAATGCTTCCGCTTTCATCCTTCAGCGAAAAATAGATATGCCCCGACGTATGATACTTGCAGTTCGACACCTCCCCGCAGATACCGATACGGTTCAGCACAAAATCCTGATCAAACATGTTTCTGATATAGGCATTGATCTGTCCCACAGAGTATACTTTCTGCATAGTTTACACCAGCTTTGCCAGAATCCCGTTCACAAAAGACGGGGAATCGTCTCCTCCGAACTGCTTCGCGAGTTCAACTGCCTCATTGATCGCCACTTTAACAGGAATCGCGTCCTCATACTGCATCTCATACACGGCAAGTCTCAGGATCGCCAGATCCGTCCGGCCCATACGCCCCGTCTTCCAGCCGCGCGCAACGGCGTTGATCTTCCCGTCGATCTCCTCCTTTTTTTCCGTGATATCCCTGAATTTATGTCTGATATATTTCCGTTCTTCTTCTGTGACCTCCGGAAGCTGCTCCTCAAGGTAGAGCACAAGCTGCTCCTCAAGCTCCTCCCGGCTGTGAAATTCCGTACAAAAAACCAGCTTAAACAGATTTTCCCTGATCTCACTTCTCTTCATATTTTTCTCCGCACCAGCGGCGGAAAACACACTGCCCGGATTTTCCGCCGTCTGTGATCATTTATTCTGATACAAAAAGGGAACCTGACGCGTCCCCTTTCTGCTTTATCCATAAGCTGCCAAAACCAGTGCCGCCTTCACTCCATCTCTACATTTACAATCTTGACATTTACCTCCGCGACTTCAAGGCCCGTCATGGTCTCGATCGCCGCTTTGACCCGCTCCTGTATCTTTGTACAGGTTGAGGGCACGTTGTAGCCGTACTGAATATTGATCGCGAGACGCACATAAACCTTGTCTTTCTCCAGCGTCACGCGCACCCCTCTCGAGAGGCTTTTCCTGCCGAGGCGCTCAATGATATCGCGGGTAACATTTCCTGCCATGGAGGCAACTCCCTCGATCTCGGGGGCCGCCAGTCCCGCAATGATCGCAACCACTTCGTCGGCAATGCGCACTTCTC
>CANQEC010000338.1 GCA_947594335.1 uncultured Lachnospiraceae bacterium | reverse complement strand
TATGGTTCGTACTGCAAATGATGTGATCGGGGGGGGAATGAAAGATGAAGAAGACCAGGAACATTTATAAAATGTACGCGGCCTGGGAATTTGAGAAGGAAATACAGGACTTGGAGGCACAATCCCGGAAGGGGTGGCAGCTGGTCAAGGGCGGCCTGTTCTGCTGCAAATTTTCTTTTGACGATTCGGTTGAATATCGCTATGCGCTGGATTTTAATCAAAATATTGCGGATCCTGCACGTTATAGGGAGACCTTTGCCGAGCAGGGATGGGAGTATCTCAACTCCACCATCAACGGCTGGCATTATTTCCGCAAAGTATATGATCCTTCCGCCCCGGAAGAAGAATACCAGATCTATACGGATACAGCCTCCCAAAAAGAGATGGCAGGCCGCTGGAGACGTTTGGCCTGCACGCTGGGGATGGTTGAGCTTGTGTGCGGTATCGTGACTCTTGGCATGAATTTCTTTCGTCCGGCCATCTACAGCATCTGCCTGGCTCTGGGTTCTGTACTGCTGGGTCTTTTGCTTATTTTCAGCGCAGGATGGATTGGTCAGTCAAACCGGCGCAGATCCCCCGGCCGGATGCTGATTCCCGTTCTTGCACTGTTTGCCGCCGCTTTGATTTTTGGCGGTTTCCGAATGGGCGGCTTTCACACCCGGACGGAGTACATCGTTCCGGATGAGGACAGTGCGTGGCAGTACCAGTTTGCTGTGAAGCTGCCGGACATCTATACCCTGGATGTGCATGTTGACGCTCCGGCGGGCGTAAGGATCGTCATGGTAAAAGAATTCTCCGGCGAAGAATCGTCCGTCGCAACTTACGGCATGCTTCCCCAATATTACACTGCGGAGGGAACGCAGATTGAGCAGACAGTCCATATGCTTCTTACTCCAGGCACCTACAGCATCTATACCCGGTATCTGCCCGGCGCAGAGCCTGGACTGACAGGGCAGTTTGAGTATAAACTGGATTAAACAGTCCGTCTGGCATCGTATTATTTAAGAGTGAATCAGTCATCAAACTGTCATTTACTTCTGCTATAATCAGAGATAGAAAATTTAATCATAAGGGAAGAAAACAGATATTACGGGAAATCCAGTTAAAAATAAGAGATAGATTGTGCGGTATTGCGGCGCAGTCAAAAGAAAAGGTGGAAATTGGACGTGGCAGATTTATATTATGTTGAAGATGACCTGAATATCGCGCTTGATGTGAAAGAGTATCTGGAACAAAAAAATTTTAAGGTGACGATCTGTCCGACGCTCTCCAAGGCGAAGCAGCAGTTAAAAGAGCATGTTCCAACCTGCGTTTTGCTGGACTGGAACATGCCGGACGGTCATGGAGATGGCCTGTGCCGCTGGATTCGCGGTAACTGGAAAGATCTGCCGGTCATTTTCCTTACTGTTCGCGGGGACAGCCCGGACATCGTTTCGGGGTTCAGGAACGGTGCGGATGACTATGTCGTAAAGCCGTTTGAACTGGAAGTATTGTATGCAAGGATTCTGGCTGTACTTCGCAGAACCGGCAATATAGCGGAACAATATCTCTCCTGTGATGGAATCAGGATCGATCAGAACCGCCATGCGGTTTTCTGCAATTTGGAAGAAATCTCTTTAAGCACGGCAGAATACCAGCTGTTATTGTATCTTATGCAGAACAAGGGAAAAACGGTTACCAGAGATAAGATTCTGGAACGGGTGTGGGATGTAAATGGAAATTATGTGGCGGATAACACGCTGACTGTTACCATGAAGCGGCTTCGGGACAAACTATCTCAGCCTGCATGCCTGAAAACGATCAGAAGTGTGGGTTACCGTATGGAGGATACGATATGAACAGCCGTAAGAATATACTTGTTGCTTCGGGACTGGTATTAGCCGTCAGCCTGCTCGCTGCCGCTGTTTCTGTCGGGCTGGTTTCTTATCATTGCAGCCGGTATTCTTTTGATTTGCTGAATGCAATCTGCGGTGAGGTGGCAGAGCAGGATCCGGGAAGCAGAGGTTTCATTGCCGCCGCATTAAAGGAATATATGAAAGGAAATCCTGACGGCATGCTTCACGATGATGTTTTATCAAAATTGGGATATCATGTATCTGATTTTTCCGGCATAGGTTACAGGCAGTATTTTTCCTTTGCCGCAGCCGGACTGGCAGCCGGTATTTTTCTTTTTCTGGTTACTTTTTTATATCGAAACAGAGCGGAAATTCTTCGGATCAGGGCGTTAGCTGATTATCTGGAGCAGGTAAACAGCGGAAAAGCGCTGATCCTTTCAACTTCCGGAGAGGATGATTTTTCTAAGCTGGAAGATGAAATTTATAAAACAGTGACCTTTCTTTATCAGACAAAGGAGCAGGCGGTACAGATAAAGAATGATTTTGCCGAAAATCTGTCGAATATCGCGCATCAGATTAAAACGCCGATTACGGCGATATCCCTGTCCGTACAAAAAATGAAGCCGGGTTTTGACGGCTGGGGGCTGGAACAGATAGAGAAACAGCTGTCAAGGCTGACCTATCTGGAGGAGGCTTTGCTGGTTTTATCCCGGCTTGATGCCGGGACGTTATCTCTGCAAAAAGAGGAAACGGATGTTTTTACCCTTCTTGTCCTCGCCGCAGATAATTTGCAGGAGTTGTTTTCAGGTTCTGGCACTTCCATCGATATACCGGAAGAAGGAGAGATGAGGATCATCGCTGATATGGACTGGACGATGGAAGCAGTCATGAACCTGATGAAAAACTGCATGGAACATAATAAGGGGGGAACT
>CANQEC010000337.1 GCA_947594335.1 uncultured Lachnospiraceae bacterium | reverse complement strand
CCGGCAGGCAGCATGTGCGTTTTGTTTTTACACGGTTGGGAGGGAATGCGATGAAGAGAGAGATAATAAAGCGGGGGAAAAGCCTCAGAGCAACAGCCATTATGATAGCGGCGGTGGCGGTTCTTTTTACTGCGGCCTTTTTTAAAATAAGCGGGATCATGAAAGAACGCTGTGTCGATCGTATGGAGGAGGGTGTGAAGACGGTCATCGAGGAGATCACGGCCAGGCTGAATATGGACAGTCAGCTCTTGAACGCGGCGGCGGACATTCTTTCCAGGTCGGAAAGCTTCGAGAGAGATTCCCTCTGGGAAACGATGGATACGTTTTCGCCTATGCTCGAGACGATGAAGATCCGCATTTTGCTCCCGGATAATACGGTGATCAAATCGGACGGGACGATCGCCGACGGCACAGGCTATATTTCGTATGAAGAAGAGGCCGGTCTGGGAGAGCATGTTTCAAGCCGGATGACGAGCGCTGTAGATAAAAATACGCAGCTGCTCCGCCATTTTGTACCTGTCATGAAAGACGGAAAGACGACTGCCCTCCTCTATGGGGTCACGCAGCTGGAGGAGCTTCCCAGATCATGAATGCCGAAAATTTTTTCGGCGGAAGCGCGGAGGTCTATATTCTTGATACTCAAAACGGAGATTTTCTCATGGATACCCGCAGGGAGAAACTGGAAAATATTTATACGCATCCGCAGCGCCAGATGAGGGGCGGACGGGAATGGGACGATGTGATCCGGGATATAATCGCGGGAGGCACCGGTTTTGCGGTCTATCTGCCGGATGAGACAAACGAGTGGACGCATCTCTATTATGGTCCGGCAAAAATCAACAACTGGGCAATCGGGATTACAGTGCCGGAGAAGGAAGCGTTTTCCGGTCTGTATGCGATCCGGCGTGTCTGGCTCGTGATCGCTTTGCTGATGACGGCTGCCATCGCGCTGTATTATCTGTGGATGTGGAAGGATTCGCGCAGAGATCTCGCAAAGGCGGTGGAACATGCGGTGCTTGAGGAAAAGCTTAAAAAGGCGAAAGCGGCCGAGCGTGCCAAGACAATGTTCCTTTCCAACATGTCGCACGATATACGTACGCCGATGAATGCCATTCTCGGATTCGCCACACTGGCCCAGACGAATATTGAGAACCAGGACCGGGTAAAAAGTTATCTCGCGAGGATCCTCTCCTCAGGAAGGTATCTGCTTGGCCTGATCAATGATGTTCTTGATATGAGCAGTATCGAGAACGGCAAGCTGAACATTGAGGAGAAAGAGTGCAGCATTTCGGATATTTTCTGCGATATGGACAATATCATTCTGCTGCAGATGGAAGAAAAACAGCTGAATTTTTCAATGGATATGGCAGAGGTGACGGATGAGGATATTTACTGTGACAGGCTTCATCTGAATCAGGTGCTGCTGAATCTGCTGAGCAATGCGGTCAAATTCACGCCTTCCGGGGGTGATGTTTCACTTATGATCCGTCAGCTGGACGATGCGCCTGACGGGTACGGTTCCTATGAGATCCGGGTCAGGGATACGGGGATCGGCATGACTTTGGAGTTCGCTGAGCACATTTTTGAACCGTTTGAGCGTGAATACAATTCCACAATCAGCGGGATCCAGGGAACCGGACTTGGTATGGCGATCACAAAGAACATCGTGGATGCCATGGGAGGCACGATACAGGTTGAGACAGAGAAAGGAAAGGGAACGGAATTTATTGTACGGTTTATGTTCCGGCTGCAGGCCGGGCAGGCCGAAAAGTCTGCAGAGCCGGAGAATATGATTTTGAAGAACAGTGTCCCGGTTTATTCAAACGGACGGCGTCTGCTGCTGGTTGAGGACAATGAGCTGAATCGTGAGATTGCCGAAGAGCTTCTTGCGGAAAATGGGTTTATTGTAGAGTCGGTCGAGGACGGGATCCTGGCGGTTGATACCATGAAAAATTCCGCGCCCGGGTATTTCTCACTGATTCTGATGGATATCCAGATGCCGGTCATGAACGGATATGACGCCACGAAAGCAATAAGGAACCTGAATATCCCGGGTGTTTCTGATATACCGATCGTCGCCATGACGGCAAACGCGTTTGAGGAGGACCGCAAAAAGGCGTTTGAAAGCGGAATGGACGCCCACGTCGCCAAGCCGATCGATGTGGAAAGACTGCTTGAGGTACTCCACAGCCTGCTTGCGGCATAGAAGTATGTAGTAAGTACATGTAATAATTTTTTAAATATATAAACAATAGAGAATATACTAAATAGCGTAAAAATTACTGAAATCAATAAAAAAGGCAGCCGTGCGGACAGTATAGCGAACGGTTTCCCAAAGGGCTCTTTCGAAACAGCGAAAGAGCCCTTTTGTAGTTGTTGCTGAGTATGTTTACAACATTTCAGAGAATGATCAAAAAAGATTAGTAAATATATACAAAAATGGATGGGAAAAATTGTCTAAATAAGCGAAAATGCAAAAAACGGATTGACAAGATAAACATAGGATGTTAGGGTCATAAGCAGAAGGAACGTACGATGCAGGAATATAAGATATAGTATCATCGTACACACTATAACAGGATGAAATATCAATGAGAATGTAATAAATTTGTAATAAATTAAGGAAGACGGCTGTGCGGTTTCAGCCGGGTGTCCTTACCGTCACCGAATGCAGGATTCAGTACAAACAGTGTAAAGGAGCGATAACCATGAAAAACGTAAGTGTAAGAGAACTGGAGAAACAGTGTATCGAACTCAAGAAAAAGGT
>CANQEC010000336.1 GCA_947594335.1 uncultured Lachnospiraceae bacterium | reverse complement strand
CTCGGGAAATTTAACAGAGTTTGAAATACATATACAGGAAACATTTATCTTTAATAATCAGACACTTATTGACAGAATGAAAAATCACTGATAAAATAAAAAAGTCCATTACTGGACAGGAAGCACTGCAAAGCGGCAGGCGGTTGGCTAATATCCCTCGGAAGGGGGTGAGGCTTATGCGAATCACATTACATATCGGCAGATTTACTGTAACGATAATCGTGAAAAGCAACGACCGCCACTCGGCCAAGTGACGGTAGTTGAAAAAGGATTACCGAAACAAAGCCAACCGCTTGTCGCAGTGCTTCTTCCCTTATTATATGTAAAAGCCGGTAAAATGTCAACTCATGAAAGAAATTCTTTTTCGTTATTAACGGAACTTTTTCACAAATACGGTTGAAATAACAGAGTCAGACTTAAAAGGGGTGAAAAAGCAGTTGATTTGAGAAATACGAGGCCTTATAATAAAATTGTTTATTGATATTTTCGGAAGATTATATTTAGGAAAGCAGCGTAAAATGAGTCAATTTATATAAATTATAAGAAGAGAAGAGGAGATAAAATGGAAAACATACAAAATAAACCCAGCGCCCCCATCCCCCTGAGACGCATCCGCGTGACGGACGGCTTCTGGAAGCGGGAGATGGAGCTGGTGCGGACAGAGGTCATCCCGTATCAGTGGGATGCGTTAAACGACCGAGTTCCGGGGGCGAGCCCGAGCTTCTGCATGCGAAATTTCCGCGTCGCGGGGAAGCTTAACCGGCTGCGCAGGGAGCAGGGCGAGGCTTATGAGGAGAAAACTTACCCGACAGATTTCAACGGAAACCCGCCGGAAGTGCTGCCCGAGAGCATGGACAGGATGGAGGACCGGTTTTACGGGTTTGTCTTCCAGGACAGCGATTTCGCGAAGTGGATCGAGGCGGTCGGCTATTCTCTGACGCAGCATCCGGACGAGAAGCTGGAGGCGGTTGCGGACGCGGCAATCGACATCGTGTGCGAGGCGCAGCAGGAGGACGGCTACCTGGATACGTTCTATATTATTAATGACAAAAGCAGGATCTTTACGGATCTGAGAGATAACCACGAGCTGTACTGCTTCGGTCATCTGACGGAGGGAGCGGTCGCCTACTATCAGGCGACGGGCAAGGACAAACTGCTGAACGCTGTCTGCCGGTACGCGGATTTTATCGCGGATTATTTCGGCCCGGAGAAGGGCAAGTGCAAAGGGTATCCCGGACACGAGATCGCGGAGATGGCGCTTGTGCGGCTGTATGAGGTGACGGGGAACGAGAAATACCTTTCGCTGAGCCGGTTTTTCACGGACATGCGCGGGACACGCCCCTATTATTTCGATTTTGAACATCAGGTCCGGCAGGGGGACGGCCTGCGCTACGAGTATAACCAGGCGCATCTGCCGGTGCGCGAGCAGAAAGAGGCGGTCGGACACGCGGTGCGCGCGGTTTATCTGTATTCCGGCATGGCCGATCTGGCCCGGCTGACCGGGGACAAAAAGCTGCTGGAGGCCTGCGAAGCTCTGTGGGACGACATCACGATGCGGAAGATGTACATAACGGGAGGCATCGGCGGGACGCACATCGGGGAGTCGTTTTCGTTTGCTTACGACCTGCCGAACGATACCGCCTACGCGGAGACCTGCGCTTCGATCGGCCTGGTGTTTTTCGCGCGGAGGATGCTTCAGATCAGGGCGGACTCAAAGTACGCGGATGTCATGGAGCGCGCGTTTTACAACGGGATCTTAAGCGGCATGGCGCTTGACGGCAAGAGTTTCTTCTATGTAAATCCGCTGGAGAGTTTCCCGGAAGCCTGCCATAAGGACGCGAGGAAGTTTCATGTGAAGCCGGTGCGCCAGAAATGGTTCGGCTGCGCATGCTGCCCGCCGAACATCGCGCGGCTGCTGAGCTCCATCGGATCCTACGCGTACACGGAGACGGACGATACGCTGTATGTCCATCTTTATGTAGGGGGCAAGATTACGAAATATATCGGAGAAGAGTCCGGAAATGCCGGGTTGAAACGTGCGGTGCAGACAGAGTCCGAAAATGCCGAAGCAGAAGAACAGATTGGATCGAAGGATGCGGTGCGGGAAAGACAGATGGAGTCCGGAAATGCCGGGGAAGCAGGATCTGCTGAATCAAAGGAGGCGCACGAAGCCGTCATCACGATCACATCCGGCCTTCCGTGGGACGGGGACGTTCTGGTGAATGTGGACACGGAGAGCGAAAAGCCGCTGACGATCGCGCTGCGCATCCCGGACTGGGCCGTGGGCTATACGGCGGAAGGACTGGGAGGCGCGCAGACAGAATACAGGGACGGTTATCTCTATGTAACCAGGCAGTGGAACAGATGCAGCAGCGTGGCGCTGCACTTCCCGATGGAGGCGCGCTTCATGCAGCCGAATCCGATGATCCGCGAGGACGCGGGCAAGGTCGCCCTGACGAGGGGGCCCATCGTCTACTGCATGGAGGAGGCGGACAACGGAAAGAATCTGCATCTGACCTCGGTCAGCCCGGACGCGCAGGTCGAGGAGATCCGGGACGACCGGTTCGGACAGACGGCCGTGCGGCTCGCCGTGCAGGGGAAACGCCTTTTGGAGAAAGGGAGTCTGGACCGTCCGCTATACAACGTCTGGAAAGAACCGCGGTACAAAGATGTGAAGCTGCAGTTTATCCCGTACTATATGTGGGCAAACCGCGGCGAGGGCGAGATGCAGGTCTGGGTGCACGAAAAAGAATAGGAAGAAAGGGGCTGTCGGAAAAAGTCCAATGGGGCTTGTTAC
>CANQEC010000335.1 GCA_947594335.1 uncultured Lachnospiraceae bacterium | reverse complement strand
ATTTCTCCCACGGTCAGAACATTCTGATCGAAAATATTCCCCGCGTATCCCTGCGCAAAAGCGCTGCCCTCTATCCTGTCTTCCCTGTCTGTGTCCCGCGCACATTCCGGAGAGCAAAGGCTCCCGGCTCGTACCCCGTTTTCTCTTTCGGTACTTCTGCGCATCACCGCATCCAGCCGCGCTTTCAGCACCGCCAGCGAAAACGGCTTTGTCAGATAGTCGTCCGCGCCGTTTAAAAGACCCTGCACCTCATCGGTCTCCATATCGCGGGCAGTAAGCATCAGAATCGGCGTCCTGGAAACCGCACGGATCTCCCTGCAGAATTCCATGCCGTCGCCGTCCGGCAGATTCAGATCAAGCAGGACCGCATCCGGTTTTTCCGTCTCAAATATTCTCCGCGCATCCGCAATCGTCCCGGCGGCAAATACCGTATGGCCGTCCCGCTCCATCGAAAATGCGATGCCGCCAGCCAGCCCGCGGTCGTCCTCAACAATCAAAAAAGTCATGGCGATTTCCTCTGTTACGAAATAAAAGTAACTATAGTATACACAGTTTTTTCGCTGACAGCAACTGGTTTCCATACCTGGGCCTGCAATCAGGCAGAGAACATTTTTCTCTCCTGCCCGCCGCGCGACCCGTGTGCTGCGCCAGCAGCAATCTTCCTTACACGGGTCTGCGCACAGAAAAAGGAGACAGCCCCCGAGATTCTCTGGAACTGTCTCCATACATAATCAGCCTGTGTTACGCCTGCCGCTTATTCTACATCCGGCACAGCCTGCACGAATGATCTTTTCCCTGACGGAATATTCATCCAAGCCCGCCATTATAGTGAATTTCTTTTGTCTCAGGATCGCGGGAGAAGCAGCTCATCCAGTTCCACGCAAGATCCGCATACTCCTGATACAGGCCGTGCGGGATAAACTCAATAATATTCAGCCCGACCATCGGCGCTCCCGCCTCGTTCCTAAAGAACCATGTATGGTTCGGATACTCATCATTGATCATGTACTCGCGGTAAGTATCGCCCTTGAAGCCGCTCAGCGGATATGTCTCAAAGTCAAATTCCACTGTATCCATTTCGTTGTAGGACAGATAGTTATTGATGTTCATCTGGAAATCTTCCGCAATATATCCATTTGCCGAATCAAAATGAGTTGCCGTATCATACGTGCAGGTTGTCAGCATCATCGGCATATCAAGCTCTTTAAACTGCTCTTCCTGCGCGGGATCGTGCTCGATCGGCGTTCCGGACATGTTCACTGCCGCCGCGAACAGGCTCGCGTCGCCATATACGCACATATTGGTAGCGCCGCCGCCCATGGAATAGCCCGTTACATATACGCGGGAAGGATCAAGCTGCGGGTATGTCTCCAGCATATGGCGGACCAGAACCGGCATGGCGTCGGAAAGCGTGTACCACGGAGAAGGAGCTCCGAACGCCGCATTCATATTCTCGGAAGTGTGACGCTCCGCCACAAGGGCAACGCGCTTTTCTCCTGCAAGCTTCAGCCATCCAAGCTCGTCCACCGCCTGGATCGGATCATCGCCGCCGCCGTGATTTACCAAGATCAGCGGAATGCTGTGTTCCGCCGCCGTACCGTCGACGATCTCATCCGGAAGGAACTCATACCATGTTGTGACATACTCTCCGTCCTCTGTCTTGTATTCGCTAAGCAGTTCCGTATC
Organism: uncultured Lachnospiraceae bacterium; assembly: GCA_947594335.1. GTDB lineage: Bacteria > Bacillota > Clostridia > Lachnospirales > Lachnospiraceae > Choladousia. The sequence goes on along the minus strand of CANQEC010000335.1, from coordinate 1,149 downwards.
CTGACGCTCATATACGTGGATCCCGTCCGGCGTCACATCGTTGATCAGCGCATTGCGGTCGCCCAGAGAATACGGAGCCTGGTTAAAGCTGTAATTGCGGTACTCTGTGGAAGCGGTATTCAGTCCCGGCTTTACCACCGGAACACGCAGACATTTTGTGAACAGTTCATCGTAGGCCTTCTGCACGCAGGCAGGAAGATCCACTTTATCCACAGTCGTGGAAATCACCTGCTGCAGCGGATGCTCGCTGTTATAGAAGAGCAGGTCGTCCCCATTGCGTCCTGTACTGTCTGTCTCATTCCCGGCCGCATATTTCTGCACGACATCATCTTTGGCGTTGATCAGCCAGACCGGAACACAGGAAGCAGCCTCACTGATCTTATCCATATCCCCGCCGACCAGAAGCATGCCCGCGATACGCCCGACATAGTCAATTTCGGTGGAAATATAGTTATTGATAAACGTGGCGCCTCCGTCAATACCGATCAGATACCGGTAGGTAACGCCGCCAAAATATCCGGCGTCCGCATAGTATGTCGTCGAATCTTCTCCGCGGATTGAAAAACCGACATTGCACATGGCCGACTGCAGCTGATAATATGCGTACTGATCCGCATCGCCGAAGCCTGCCTCCGGATCAATCGGCGTCACCAGCACAACGCTTCCGATCGCTTCATCCGCCATTTTGGTCAGCCCCAGATCCGTGATAAACGCAAGCGCCTCGTCTTTATCCGCAAAGCTCTGATCCGTATAAACCATCAGGTTCGTCTGCATTCTGGGACCTGCAGTCGTGGTATTCAGCATCCCGGCTGAACGGTATACATAAGTGGTTCCGGCAGGATATTCATCCAGCGCAGGATCCCCGACATACGTTCTCGACGGATACTCGCTCATGAGAAATCCCGGTGCATTTGCATGCGCCTCCCCCAGGGTTTCAAAGGTTGCCTCGTTGCTCTGCCGCCTCTGATAAAGATCCGCGGCTGATACTGTCGTCGACATTAAACCTATACTCAGACCTGCTGCCAGCAGCATACATGAAAGTTTCTTCATTTTTTTCCTCCTTTTTCAATACGATCCGCTTTAAAACCGTTCATCGGATAGGACGCAAAGTCATACTCGATGGACTCCAGCATATATTCTACCAGCATC
>CANQEC010000334.1 GCA_947594335.1 uncultured Lachnospiraceae bacterium | reverse complement strand
GATATTTCCGCATTCATCCGTCCCTTCCTCCTCAAATTCATACAATACTGCCGTCTTAATCTCCTGCGACGCATTGTCATATCCAAGGATCTCGATGATCTCCAGCACCTTCCTGCTTTTATCCCTGAGCCTCCCCAGATGCACAATAATATCAATCCCCGAAGCGATCTGTCTGCGGACCGCGGGAAGCGGCAGTTCCATCCCCATCAGCACCATCGTCTCAAGCCGAAGAAGCATATCCTCCGGACTGTTTGCATGGCCTGTGGAGATCGACCCGTCATGTCCGGTATTGAGCGCCTGAAGCAGATCGATAACTTCGCTTCCGCGGACCTCTCCGATCAGGATTCTGTCCGGCCTCATACGAAGGCTCGACCTGATCAGATCACGGATCGTAATCGCCATTCCTCCTTCGGAATTTGCATTGCGCGCCTCCATTCTGACGAGATTTTTCACTCCCTGTATCTGAAGCTCCGCATTGTCCTCGATCGTGATGATCCGCTCATCAGCCGGAATAAATGAGGAGAGCGCGTTCATGAAGGTTGTTTTCCCTGATCCCGTTCCTCCTGAGATAAAAATGTTATACCCCGACTTTACCAGTCTCTTCAGAAATTCCACGGCTTCCGCGGAGACGGCTCCCCAGCGTATCAGCTGGCTGATCGTGATCGGCTTGTCCGGAAACCGGCGGATCGTGATTACAGGCCCGTTCAGCGCTACCGGCGGCATTACAATATTTACACGCGCGCCGTTCTCAAGCCTGGCGTCTACGATCGGCGTTGACTCGTTCACAATACGGTTGCACCTCGCGACGATCTGCTGCACGATGTCCTCCAGCCTGCTTCCGAAAGAAAAACTCCGGTCCCACTGCATCAGCCGGCCTTCCCGCTCTATGAAAACGGAATCCGGCCCGTTTACCATGATCTCCGTAACGCTGTCATCATCAATAAGCTCCTGGAGAATATCGAGGCGGCGCACCGAATTAAACAGTTCATTTCTCAGCGCGTTTCTTTTTGAAAGGCGGATATGCGCCTCCTGCCCCGCTTCAAGAATGATCTCATCGATTTTCCGGTAGATCTCCTCATCCTCAATCTCGCGCAGATTATCCAGCTGTCCCATCAGCTGCACCCGCATCAGAGAAAATCTGTCCTGCTCTTTCCTGTCTTTATCCATCTCCTCCTTCTTCCTCCCACAGAAGCATCCTGACAAAACTCCCCATTTCTCCCCAGACGAGCTGCTGTATCAGGTCTTTCCCTCCCTTTTGGGGCAGCTGCACCGGGAGGCTGATTTTCCTTATCCTGTCCATGATATCTCCGCATTCAAGGATCTGAAGCAGCTTTTCAAACTGCCTTTCCTTTGCCTTTGAGAAAATATCATCGAACGTGGGCATATAAATTCTGTCGCAGCATTTCAGGAGCTGAAACAGCTCATCGACATGATCTCCCAGATCCAAAAGGATCACATCATACTCGCAGTAATTCATGATCTCGCTCAGAAACGACAGCCATTCCTCCCCTGTGACGTCCCGGACATCTATGGGCGACAGAGCCGGAGGTATGTAGGAAAGTTCATGGAAATTCTGGATCACAGCATTCAGTTTATAGATCAGATTCCCCTCTTTTTGTCTCGCAAAATAGATCAGATCGGAGAGATCTGTTTTGAATGTTTCTCCGAACAGCTCCTCAAAACCGGAATATTCCTCCAGATTTATGTACAGCACCTGCCTTTTTTCCGCCAGAATTTCTCCCAGAGTCAGCGCAAACGAAGTCTTCCCGGATCTTCCGACGGGGGAGTAGATTCCATAGACCTGTGTTTTTTTCAGGGCGGAAGGCATAAGCTCAAGCTGCGGACTGCCGACGGCATAATGTTCCATAACCTCCGCGATCAGGCTGTCCGAAGACTGATATTTATATACAAACGGATACTCCTCGAGATCCTTCAGACTTTCCCCCTCCGAGAGTATGATGATTCTTCCGATCGGAAGCTCCCGGATCTCGCTGCACATCGCCTTCGTTGAGATCAGAAGAATTTCCAGGGGATTTTCCTTCGCAAAATCGATCAGGCTCTCAACGCTTGTAAAAGCCTGCACCTCAAAAGGCGTATTTTTCTTCTCATTCAGATAATCCATGAGACTGCAGGCATAAGACGCTTCCAGATCACAGACCGCAAATTTACTTTTTCTCAAATGACCCCTCCTATGCAGCCAAGCACACTGATAAGAACAGGAACGGAAAAGCAGAATCTTGCGCGCTCATCCGCCCTTGCAAGATACGGCGTCCACTTCCCGGTATCTCTGTATTCCCGTACATAATCCGTAAAACAGCAGATTCTCTGAAACAGATTGCGGTGATACAGAACCAGGCCAAGAGCCAGAACCCCTCCTGCCAGCACCGAGCAGACCATGCAGGAAAAACATTCTGCAGGTCCCAGGAACGCTCCTATGACGCTCATCAGCTTGATATCACCCGCTCCTATCATGCGAAAACAGTACAGCGGCCCGAATATTGCGGCCGGAAGAAAAATACCTCCCAGAAACAGTGCGATCCCCGCAATGCCGTCTGATACGGACTGCCAGATAAATCCCATTCCCAGCCCGGCCAGAATCAGCCCGTTCGGTATTCTTCCTCTGTCAAGGTCACACAGCACCGCCGCCTGAACAACCAGCAAAAGCGATAATACCTGTATCATTTTCAAGAGCCCATACACATCCCTCCTGCCAAAAAATTCTCAAAAATCTCCTCTTTTTGTCTCCCTTTTGATCTGAAACATCTGCACTGGATTTTTGTCAAAACCGACATTGAAATTCTGATTTTCTGAAATAAAGAATGTTGAAATGTTTTGAAAGTGATTACATTATAACACTTATTTTGAGTTTG
>CANQEC010000333.1 GCA_947594335.1 uncultured Lachnospiraceae bacterium | reverse complement strand
GATCAGCCAGCCGGGCCTGTTTCGCAGAAGTCCCAGAAGCATTCCATGACAGAAGTTTTCTTTCCTGTTTTTCTTTACCGCGTTGTCCCGCACGCTGATCGAATCCCAGAGATAGTCCCGCGGCATTCGTCAAATATCCATGCAGGCATGGCTATTTTCCTCATTGCCCGCGGGAATAAAAAGACAAACTCCGGACATACTAAGAACTGCTTAAAAAGTGGTGTATTTCTAGTCTGCTTCAAAAGACCTGAATCCCGCTCGTATAAGACTCACTCTCGAGTCTTGAAAATGCTGTACGTACACGGAGGATATTTCAATGAATGACCGGATTTCCACGGTATTAAAAGAAAATCAGGAGCGGATGGAAGCGCTCTGCAAAAACTGCGACGACATTCTGTTCCGCCCGATGAAGCTTGGCGTGCCGGAGCCTGTGGACTGTCTGGTGGTATATATTGAGGTTGCCGTCAGCAATATGATGCTGGAGGATTCTGTGATCGGGAAGCTCCTGAATCATCTCTGGGAGCTTTCTCCGGGTGACATCCGCAAAGCGGTGGAAGAGAACGGACTTGGAATCTCGGATGTGAAGGAGTTTGACTCGCTAAAAGAGGCTATGGACGCGATGCTTGCCGGAAACGCGATTTTCTTTTTGGACGGGTATGACAAAGCGCTGAAGATCGGAAGCGTGGGATATCCAGGTCTGGGCGTGTCGAAAGCGGAGGCGGAGAAGGTGCTGCGCGGTTCCCGGGAAGCGTTTAGCGAATCGGTGAAGCTGAACACGGCGCTGCTCCGGAAGCGGATTCGCAGTACCGGCCTGAAGGTGGAGGAAAATTTTCTCGGCGTGCGGTCGAACACGGTCACGGCGCTCGTCTACATGGAAGATCTGGTGCGGCCGGAACTCCTTGCAGAGATCAAAAAGGAACTGCAGTCGTTTGTGATCGACGCGGTTCCGGACAGCGGGATCCTGGAACAGCTTGCCTCGCGGTTCTCGTGGTCGCCGTTTCCGAAGTTTCAGACGACAGAGCGGCCTGACAAGGCTTCCATGGCGGTCATGGAGGGGCGGGTTGTTCTTTTGTCCGATAACTCGCCGGTCGCACTGCTGCTCCCGACGACTTTAAATACGCTGCTCCAGACAAGCGACGATTATTATGGAAATTTTGAGATCACGTCGCTGCTTCGCTGTATCCGCTATGCCGCGATCTTTCTGGCGTTTTCCCTTCCGGGTTTGTATCTGGCGGTCACCTGTTTTCATCCGCAGCTTCTTCCGACCGCACTGTCCCTCTCACTAGCCGAGGCGCGTGCCGGCGTGCCGTTTCCCGGCGTGATCGAGATTCTGTTTCTGGAGCTGGCGTTTGAACTTCTGCGGGAGGCCGGGCTGCGGATGCCGGGACCGATCGGAAATACGATCGGCATTGTCGGCGGCCTGATTATCGGGCAGGCGGCGGTCAGCGCCAATCTGCTGAGTCCGATTGTCGTTATCGTGACCGCGCTCACCGCGCTGGGCTCCTTCTCCATTCCGAATGAGGAACTTTCGGAAGCGTTCCGTCTGCTGAAGTACGGGATGATTTTTTTGTGCAGTCTGTTCGGAATTTACGGATTTGTCTTTGGATGGGTGCTGCTTCTGATCCATCTCGGGCGGCTGGAGAGCTTCGAGATTCCGTATCTGATGCCCTTCGTCGCGGCAGATGAGGCGGGCGTGTCCGCTTTTGCGGACGGGATCCTGCGAAAGCCTCTGCAGAAGCTGACAAAGAGACCGGTGTTCGCGCGTCCGGGCGCTCGCGTGCGCTATCGTCAGATGCCCGCGCCGGAAGCGCGGGAGGATAATGTCAGTGCAGGGAAAGAGGGCTGAGAAAAAAGATTCAGGCAGAATGTTTTATAGATGTATCGCAGGATCTTCCGGTTTTATCCAGAGAGGACATTACAGCAGATCTGCAATTCCCACAGACAGATCCGGATAAATACAGACGGGGATCTTATCGTCAAACGTATACTGGGCGGTTCCCGTCTCTTTTTCAAAGTCGTAGACATTGACGGCTCTGGTCGCCGGGTTTACAATCCAGTATTCCCGTACGCCGGCGGTTCTGTATTTGAAAAGCTTGATGCCGTAATCTCTTGGCTGGGTCGAAGGCGAGACAATCTCGATGATCCAGTCGGGCGCGCCCTCACAGCCTCTTTTTGACAGCTTGCTTTTGTCGCAGATGACGCTGATATCAGGTTCCACCCATGTCTTGTCATTTCCGGTCAGATTGACCGCAAACGGAGCGGGAAGGACTTCGCAGCCTCCTTTGTTATGCCGGATGTAATCGCGTATTGTAGCAGAAATTTCCATAACAAGTTTCTGATGCAGGTATCCCGGCGGCGCCATATCGTAAAGCTGGCCGTCGATCAGCTCAGCACGCCGATCGTCCGGAAGCTTCCAGTAATCCTCTGAGGTATAGAAGGTATTTTTGGATAAAGGCATGGAGACACATCCTTTCTGGTTTTCTGATTCCTATCTTAACATAAATGAACAGATTCATCTATCCTGTTTTTAAGTTTTCCTGCCATGATTCTTTCCCGACCTCTGACAAAAAACAGTGTCTTTTCCAAATGCTTCCTTTATGGGAAGGACCTTTTTCTCTGCTTTGGATGACTTCTTGTAAACTTTTTCATCAGAAAAGATTCCCACATGCTATCGGCAGAAGACCGCTGGCCGGACAGAATAAAAGGACAGACTCCGGACATAATAAAAATTATGAAAAGGTTGTGTATTCCCCATCTGATATAAATTCAGGAAACACAGAGAGGAGTCCTATGTTCTCACACAATAAAAAAATATCCGCACGCCAGATGAGATCGCTGCTTATCATGGACTGGCTGGCAAAGCTCTGCCTGCTTTT
>CANQEC010000332.1 GCA_947594335.1 uncultured Lachnospiraceae bacterium | reverse complement strand
CAAGCGGCGCAAATTCGGCGCAGGGAACGAGCAAAACGAAAATCGTTTTGTCGTTCCCTATAGATATGCCATACTCCGGTTAAGGCCGGAAATTTTGTGAGAATTTGTGAGAATAGATAAAAAAGTACTTGCCATATTTCCCTATATCAGGTAATATAGGTATCGTTGTAAAACTCTACTATGATAAAGCAGGAAAGCGATGAGAATATGAACGAACAGGGAAACAGTATCTCCATGAATGGGAAAAAGAAGAAAAGATCGGCGGTCAGTGAAAGGCTTCTCTCACTGATTTGTTTTTTGCTTATCATTATATGCTGGTGCGTCGGCTCCTACGGCGGGATGGTGCGCGATATCTTTCTGCCTTCCCCGACCGCGGTAGTTGGGAAGATAATCGCGATGGCAAAGGACGGTTCTCTCTGGGCAAACTGCTGGGAATCCACGCTGCGCGTGCTGGTCGGCTGGTTCTGGTCGGCGGTCGTTGCCCTTCCGATGGGGATGCTGATGGCAAATTCCAGGAAAGTCAGCGCGTTTGTGCAGCCAATTGTTGAGTTTGCGCGGTATCTTCCGGTGGTAGCCCTGGTGCCGCTGACGCTTTTGTACCTGGGAATCGGTGAAACTCAGAAATATACGATTATTTTTCTGGGGACATTTTTCCAGCTGGTTCTGATGGTCTGCGATACCGTTGCCGGGGTTGACAGCAACATGATCAATGCGGCGAAGACGCTGGGAGCGGGAAAGACGCAGATTTATAAGGAAGTAATTTTTCCTGCGGCGCTTCCGGGGCTGATGGATGATTTCCGCCTGACAATCGGCTGGGCGTGGACTTATCTTGTCGTAGCGGAAATGGTGGCGGCGGACAATGGACTTGGATACATGATCCTGCGCTCGCAGCGTTATCTGGCGACGGACACGATCTTTGCAGGCCTGATTCTGATCGGCCTGATTGGTCTGGTGACGGACTTTTTATTCCGCGTCCTGTCCAGGATCGTGGCGCCGTGGTATGACAGGCTGACGGATAAGTGAGATACAGCCGGAATTTCGCGTTAAGATTCGCGGCAGAGTTCTGAATGAATGGGGAGACTTTATGGAACAGAAACGAAAACTGCAGGTGAGGAATCTGAACCGGGTGTTTGAGGGAGCGGGAGGCAGCAGTGTGACCGCGCTTTCGGATGTAAATCTGGATGTAAAGGAATCAGAATTTGTCATGATCGTCGGGCCGTCCGGCTGCGGCAAGACGACGCTGATCAATATAATCGGAGGACTGGATACCGCGACATCCGGGGAAGTTCTGCTTGACGGGAAACCGGTCAAAGGGCCGGGAGCCGACCGGGGAATGGTTTTTCAGGGATACAGTCTGTTCCCGTGGCTTACGGTGCAGAAGAATGTGGAGTTCGGTCTTAAGATGAAAAAAGTTCCGGCAAAAGAACGGGCGGAGGCCGCAAAAAAATATATCGATCTGGTTGGTCTGACCGGGTTTGAGAACGCGCTGCCCAAGCAGCTCTCCGGCGGAATGAAGCAGCGTGTGGCGATTGCGCGGACGCTTGCGAACGAGCCGGAGGTGCTTCTGATGGATGAACCGTTCGGGGCGCTCGACGCACAGACCCGCGTGGTCATGCAGGAGCTGCTCGCAAAGATCAGCCGGACAACTGGAACGACGATTCTTTTTATCACACATGATATTGATGAGGCGGTGCTGCTCGGGCAGAGGATTTATGTGATGAGCCGTCGTCCGGGGACCGTGAAGGAGGTCATCGAGGTAAGCCTTCCGGGGGAGCGCAGCCATAATTCTCTGGTGCTTCCGGAATTTCTCGAGACGAAAAAACGGATCATGGACATGCTCTGGAGCGAGAGCAATGATGCGGCCATGGGCCGCTGAAAAAAAGATAACAGCTGTTCCGCAGGGAATGGTTTGTAAAAATTTATGTTCAGGGAGGACAATTATTATGAAAAAATGGATGACAGCAGTATTGCCGGCAGCGCTGCTTGGATGTGCGCTGAACGTCTCCGCGGCGGAGACGCAGGATGTGACGATGGCGTTCTGTACATGGACGGGCTACTCACCGATGTTTATCGCGCAGGAGCAGGGCTATTTTGAGGAGGCCGGAATCAACATGGATATCCAGGTGATTGAGGATGAGTCCACGTATGCGGCGCTGATCACGCAGGGCAGCGTTCAGTTTCTGGCAACCGCGCAGGATCCGAACATCAAAATGTTCGCAAATGGAGCGGACAGCCGTTTTGTCCTGACAATGGACGCTTCGGCAGGGGCGGACGGACTCGTGACAACCGCGGATATTGAGACGCTCGATGATCTGGCAGGAAAGAAACTGGCGCTTGACAAATCGGCGTCCTCCTATTATTTCTTCCTGACGGCTCTTGAAAACGGAAGCAGCCTGACAGAAGAAGATATCGATGTGATCGATATGGGAGATACAACGGAAGCCGGTCTTGCGTTCATGAGCGGACAGGTAGACGCCGCGATCATGTGGGAACCGGAGCTCTCGGAGGCGCTTGAGACGGTGGAAGGAGCGCACGCACTTGTGACGAGCGCCGATTATCCGGAGACGATTCTGGATTCTCTTGTAGTCAATACCTCATATGCCGAGGAGCATCCGGAGGTTGTGGACGCGGTCGCGGAGGCATGGTATAAAGCGATCGATTTCCTCAATGAAAATCCGGAGGAAGCCTATGAAATGATGGCAGGCGGCTTTGAGGAAGTGACCGCAGAGGATGTCGCCGGCGACGTGAACGGATTGAAATTCTTCGGAAGAGAAGACAATGAAACGCTCAATGATGCGGACAGTGAAGACTCGATCTTTGCCATCAGCCAGGACATGGCGGATTTCTGGATGGAGAAGGGCGAGTGCGAGACGAATG
>CANQEC010000331.1 GCA_947594335.1 uncultured Lachnospiraceae bacterium | reverse complement strand
GCCATCCGCGCACTCTATGAGGATATCACTCCTGCCGTTTCCTGATTCCCGGTTGGAAAGAACCATCCAATCCTGCTTTCCTTTCAACAGTCCAAGAAGGAATCCATGGTAAAATCCCTCATAACTGTCATAATAGCTGATCGATGCCGCGGCTGTCTGTTCAGAATACTCTCCGCGACCGCCGCGTCCCCATTTTCCAACGCGCGGTATAACTCCGAAAGTTCTTCTCCTCCCCGCCCTATCTTTTCCGCAAACCAGTCCTGTATTTTTTCAATAAATATTTCTCTGATCTCCCGATTTGGAATAACAAAACGCACTGTACCACGCTGTACCGGCCTGCTCCCGCTCTCCAGCGTCAGATACCCTGTCTGATACAGAACGCTCCAGAGCAGTTCCTTTTTATCCAGATCATCATAAGTCAGATTCATCACCAATTTCTTTTCCAGAGTATCGCCTGCAATCAGACGTTCAAGATCTTTTCGATCCGCCGCATCCGCCAGGTCAATAAATCGACGCACCAGCTGGTTTGAACTGCTGTTATCCCGACCATAAAAAACCTCCTTCGTCGGTTTTTCATGGTTGTCGCGACGCTCGTCAAACACATGCGAGCATGTGATGACTCGCTGTTCGCGCAAGTATAGTTCCGGTTTAGCCCCCGGTACCTGAAGCAGCCGGTCGCAGTGGCTGAGCACATCCCAGGGACAATAGACATCTTCGTTTCCAAAATGATAACCGTCATACCAATTTTTCACATCATCAAAGGCTTCCGTCAGATCATAGTCTGAAAGCAGCTTCTTCACATCTGCGTCCGTAAAGCCAAAATACTCATCGTAGCGGACATCAGAGATCGTATCAATTTTCAGATTATTGATCCCAGTAAAAATGCTTTCCTTCGAAATGCGCAGACAGCCGGTCACAACCGCAAAATACAGATCCGGGTTTGTCTTAAACACTTCTCCCAAAAAACCTCGCAGAAACCGGACCATCTCGTCATAATATCCGTAGCTGTTTGCTTTGTCCAGCGGAACATCATACTAGTCAAGGAGCACAATCACCCTACGTCCGTAATGCTGCCGGAGCATTCTTGCAAGAATTCCCAGACTGGCCGCCAGCTCAATGTCCGTCTCAGTCCTTTTTATATATCTGTCCAAAAGCTCCCTGTCATCTTCCGAGGTGGCAAAATTTCCATTTCTTTCTTCCAGCCTTTTGCATTCCCGGGAAATCTGAATCCGCATCCATCCAAGAGCTTCCTCAAAATTACTTCCATCCACTCCCTTCAGGGAGAGAAAGATCACCGGATATTTTCCCTGATATGACTCGCAGATTTCCCGCTCCTGGCTGATTGCCAGCCCGTCAAAGAGCGAAAGATCCGATCCGATCTCAAAAAACGCTTTCAGCATGCTCATATTCAGCGTTTTTCCAAAGCGGCGGGGGCGCGTAAACAAGTTCACATCGCCGCATGTCTCAACCAGCGTTTTTATAAACAATGTTTTGTCCAGATAATAATAGCCGCGCTCGATCAGCTTATCAAAAAGATCGATACCAACCGGAAGCTTTTTCTTCATAAGCTGCGCGCCTCCCCCGGGAAAAAGATCCCTGCCTCTTTCCTGACCGTCTCCAGTACTTCCACAACGACAAGCATGGTGTCCAGCCTCCGATAAATAGCGTCGTAATCGCCGCGCAGGACAAACTTTGTAAGGTTCTGTACTTCGTAAAACCATCTGTCCGGATTCTCCTGCCCATTGAGCGTCTTTGCTGATGTCCTCGTAACGACCTCAATCTGCGCAAGCCCGTTGCTCCCGTCCCTGACATAGATATATCCGTCTTCCCCTTCAATCTGGAAAAAATTAACGCCCCAGGTATCCTTCGCACCGGCGGACTCGCTGACAAATCCGTCGTACTGCATCACCACGATACCGGAAGTATCGAGAAGCCCCGGATAAATATTCGGATAATATACTGCCGACTGCGGCTTCCCAAAAAGTGCCACATTCAGATAGATATTATAAAAATTAATGTCCATCAGGCATCCGCCCGCGTACTTCGGATTAAAGACATTGGGAACTTCCCCCTTTTTCAGCAGATCATAGCGGCTGGAATACTGACTGTAGTTCCCCTGCACCAGCCGGATCTTTCCGATTTTCGGAAGTTCTCTCTTTAAAATCTCCAGATTCGGCAGAAAAGCCGTCGGAACCGCGTCGACCAGAAAAAGTCCTTTCTCTTTTGCCAGAGCGACAAGTTCTTCCGCCTGCTGCATCTTTGTGCAGAAAGGTTTTTCACAGATCACGTTTTTTCCGGCAAGAAGCGCCCTCTTTGTCTGCTCATAGTGGAGCAGATTGGGCGTGGCTATATAAATAAAGTTTACCTCTTTATCCTGCAGAAACTCATCCATATCCGTGTACACCTTTGACGCCCCATATTCTTTCGCAAGAGCTTCCCCTTTTTCCCTGCTCCTGGAATATACCGCCGCAAGCCGTATTCCATCCGTCACTTTCACACCGTTCAGCACGGAATGTACGATCACTCCTGAACCAATTGTCCCCAGTCTGATTTCCTCCATCTGCTTTCCTCCTGTTCTTTACTTCCTGTGTGTTCCCCGTCATCTTTTTTTATCATAACACAATTATAGTCTTTACGGCAATCGAATAGGGTACGGTTTTCCTACTGCTCGTCTGCACTGTCAGGCCAGGTGCTGCGTCAGCAGCTGGTTTCCATGCCTGGGCCTGCGCACAAAAAGAAAAGGATCTGAGACTGCGAAAACAAACAAAAGACCGAAAACATCTTCAAATGTGCGATTTGTGCTGAAATAGAGATTACACCAGGTGATCCTCATGGATCAGGAGCAGCCCGGTGTTTTCTTTTGCAGTATCAAGCATA
>CANQEC010000330.1 GCA_947594335.1 uncultured Lachnospiraceae bacterium | reverse complement strand
CAGCAGCAGACAAACAAGTAAGTTAAACAGGGGGGCGGGCCTGCCGGGCGGGTCCGCCCTCTGTCCGGTTAAATATGTGGTTGACATACGGAGGCTTTTTTGTTAGTATAATGTTGCGTTTTAGCATGGTAGAGTATTACTACAAAAAAGATTTTTAGAAAATCGAGGAGGATATCTTTATGAAAAAAAATTTGGTAAAGCTTCTGGCGGTTGCGGCAGTCGCGGCCATGACAGTTTCATCCGTCTGTTTCGCGGAGGAAGCGACGACATTTTCAGTAGGATTTGACGCGGAATATCCGCCGTACGGCTATATGGATGAAAACGGCGAGTATACAGGGTTCGATCTTGAGCTGGCTCAGGCAGTCTGCGATCTCGAGGGCTGGGAGCTTGTGAAGACCCCGATCGACTGGGATTCCAAGGATATGGAGCTCGACTCCGGCGCGATCGACTGTATCTGGAGCGGATTTACGATCAACGGCCGCGAGGACGACTATGCGTGGTCCGTGCCGTATGTGGACAACAGCCAGGTAATCGTCGTCTCAGACGCGTCGGGCGTTACGGATCTTGCAGGTCTGGAAGGAAAGATTGTCGGCGTGCAGGCGGCTTCAGCGGCTCTGGAGCTTCTGAGCGAGGGCGGCGACCAGGCGGATCTGGCGGCGACGTTCGGAAATCTGCAGCAGTTCCCGGATTACAACAGCGCATTTGTTGAACTGCAGGCGGGCAGCATCGACGCGATCGCAATGGATGTCGGAGTTGCAAATTATCAGATCAAGGACAAAGAGGGATACTCCATTCTTCCCGAGACGCTGAATTCCGAGCAGTACGGCATCGGCTTCAAGCTTGGAAATGAGGATCTCAGGGATACGGTTGACGCGGCGCTTGACGTGCTGGTAGTGAACGGCACAGTTGCCGAGCTGGCTGAAAAATATGAGCTGACCGACATGGTATGCCTTGGAGAGGGCATGGAAGAGGATCTTGCGGAAGCTGAGTCAGAGTCAGAGCTTATGACAGAGTAAGCCGCGGTTACAGTTCGCATTTCAAACTGTCCCGCGAGGTAATCTCCGGGCGGAATGTCCGGAAATTCCGGGAACTGCGGCGCGAAATACCACGAAAGCGGCATTTTTGCGCATTGCGAAGCGCAGCCATGTTCACGGCCTGCAGGGAGTGGGCAATAACAGGCGGCAGAAGGATTCGGACATCAGGGAGCCGGAGCGAGAAGTTCCGGCAGTGACAAAATGGACTGCTTCAAAGAGGGTGTTTCAGAAATTGAGATGCCCTCTTACTTGTGAGAATTTTTCGCGGTAGGGAAGAGAAGACAGGGGCGGTACGGTTCACACCTTCACTATCCCGCGATGCCAACGGCGCAGTATGCCGCGGCGTATATCTGGAGGAGAAAAATGAAATTTTCGGTTATGCTTGAACAGCTTTCCGGCGGTATGGTGAAATCGCTCGGCATCTTTGTGCTGACGCTGGTATTTTCGCTTCCGCTCGGGCTTCTGGTTTCCTTTGGCAGGATGTCAAAGAACAAAATACTGCAGACAGTCATCAAAGGATACATATCGCTGATGCGCGGGACTCCCCTGATGCTTCAGCTTCTCGTCGTATATTTCGGGCCGTACTATCTGTTCGGGATGCGAATCGGCGGGTCCTACCGCTTCCTGGCGATTATCATCGGCTTCGCGCTGAACTATGCGGCGTATTTTGCGGAAATCTACCGGTCGGGCATCGAGTCGATGCCGGTCGGGCAGTACGAGGCCGCGAATATCCTCGGCTACAGCAAAACGCAGTGCTTTTTCCGCATTATTTTTCCGCAGGTGGTAAAGAGGATCCTTCCGGCCGTGACGAACGAGGTCATCACGCTGGTTAAGGATACGTCGCTGAGCTTTTCGCTCGCGTACGCGGAGATGTTTACGATCGCGAAACAGATCGCCGCGGCGGAGACGACGTTTATCCCGTTTGTTGTGGCCGCCGTATTTTACTTTGTGTTTAATCTGGTCGTCGCCGTCGGCATGGAGACGATCGAGAAGAAGCTGAGCTATTATCAGTAAGGAAGGAGAGACATGATGAAGATTTTGGAGATGAATCATATCCGCAAAGAATTTGACGGTCTCGAGGTCATCCATGATATCTCCCTTTCCGTGAAGGAGGGAGAAATCCTCTCGATCATAGGGCCTTCCGGATCGGGCAAATCGACGCTTCTGCGCTGCGCGACGATGCTGGAAAAGATTGACGGCGGCGAGATCCTTTACATGGGGGAGCGGGCGGCCTGGACGGAGCCGGACGGACGGCGCGTGTATCCGAAGGGAGCCAGGGAGAAGGAGATCAAGTCCTATTTCGGGCTGGTGTTCCAGAATTTTAATCTTTTCCCGCACTATTCCGTGATGAAAAATATCACCGACGCCCCGATCGTGATCCAGAAAAGACCCAGGGACGAAGTTTACAGGGAAGCCAGGGAGCTTCTCGCGAAGATGGGGCTTTCCGATAAGGAAGACGCCTACCCCTGCCAGCTTTCCGGCGGACAGTGCCAGCGTGTTGCGATCGCGAGGGCGCTTGCGCTGAATCCAAAGATCCTGTTTTTCGACGAGCCGACCTCGGCGCTCGACCCGGAACTGACCGGCGAGGTGCTGAAGGTGATCAAATCGCTCGCGGATCTGCATATCACAATGGTGATCGTTACGCATGAGATGGCGTTTGCGCGGGATATCTCGGACCGGATTATCTTCATGGACAAAGGTGTTGTGGCGCTTGAAGGAAAGCCGGAGGATGTGTTTGACGCGGATCACACAAGGATGAAAGAATTCCTCGGGAAATTTAACAGAGTTTGAAATACATATACAGGAAACATTTATCTTTAATAATCAGACACTTATTGACAGAA
>CANQEC010000329.1 GCA_947594335.1 uncultured Lachnospiraceae bacterium | reverse complement strand
AAAGCTGCGCGGAGGCATCCGCTGTACCGGGATACTCTGCCTGAAGCTCTTCCACCTTCTGCACAGAGTAGTCTGACGGCTCATCGATTGCGAGAAAACGCAGGTTGCCGAGAAAAGCCGCGGCAATCCCGTTATTGCGGTACAGAACATTCAGTGTGAACAGCGTCGTATCCATCCCGAAAAAGCTCTGGACATCGCTTCTTTGTATTCCCGTAATATATCCCGCCATCAAAAGCAGGAAAAGCAGCGCTGCCGGAATCCGGAATTTTGGTTTTGTAAAACGGACGTCTGATTTTGAGAACAGCAGCACAATCCAGAAAAATGCAAACAGGACAAACACGATTCTCCAGGTGAATGTAAAAGAGTAGCTGTCCGTGACGCTTAAAGCCGTTCGGATCGACAGAAAATCCCACGGGACGATCGGATGAGAACGGAACTGCACGACAAAATAATTTACAAGTCCGAACAGCATCGGAATCAGAGTGGCTGCGATTCCTCCAATCCGGACAGTTCCGGACAGAAAAATGCAGAGTCCATAGAGGATCCAGAAAAACAGCAGATTCAGCAGAAAGATCAAAGGCTCAAGATCCTGCGGCACATGTGTATAGAATTCAAGGCTGCAAAGCGCCGCGGCCGGCAGCAGCACAGCCATCAGAGCCGAGATGATCCTTCCAAATTTTACAGGGAGAAGACAGAAAATTCCCGCTCCTGCCCCAAGCAGCAGAGCAATTGGCAGATACTTTATATTTGTACTGTCGCCGGCGGCAGCAAGTGCCGTCAAAATAAGCATAGCTGCGGTCACAGCACATGCGCCCGCAGCCCTCGTCTTTGAGATATTCAGTCGTTTCATGATTGTGTCACACCTTATTGATTATTTCTGATATGCTGATGGGTAAACAGGTGATCCTGACAGTATTCGTAGTTCCCGTCGCATTTGGAACAGAATCTGAATTCCAGCAGCTCTCCGTCCTTTTCTGTCCTGCCGCAGACCGCGCACCGGTGTACGGACACGGACTTTGGTCTGGCTTTTGCCACATTGCGTTTGAACTCCTGCCTTCTGCGCACCTCTTTCGGGGAGAAGCGCTGCATGTTTCTTGTGGAAAGGAAAAAGATCAGGAAATTCAGCAGCGACGCGAAGATCGCTGTTCTGACCGCCCAGTTGCCCTGCGCGAAATCCACAAGCAGAAGCGCTCCGTACAGCAGCCCCATCCATTTGATCTTGATCGGGATCAGAAAATACAGCATCACCTCCATGTTCGGATAACTGAGCGCAAAGGCCAGGAAGATGGACATGTTGATGTAATATGTGCTGAAGTACGGTCCGAATCCGACAACAGACACGCCATGTGCCGCTCCGTATACGAAGTACAGCACAAATGCGCCAAGCACGGTAAAGATCAGTCCGGCAAAAATATATACATTGAACCGGAAAGCTCCCCATGTCTGCTCCAGGATTTTGCCGAGAGAGAAATAAAAATACAGCATGATGATCGTAAAAATACTCAGCCCGGACGGAGGAATCAGAATCCAGGTGACAATTCTCCAGATCTGCCCCCGCAGAATATACGCGGGTTCCAGCGTACAGTAATTCAGTACGTTCGGCATGAACATGCTGATCAGATAACCGGCGGCATAAAGTGCGATGATGACGGCCGGCAGATTGCGTATCGCGTATTTTCCGAATCTGCGCTCCAACTTGTTCAGAAATTTCATAAAACTGACTCCTTATCTTTGAAGCGAAGCATTGCTTCAATAATTTCTTTAGTGATTATAAGTTTCCTCCTCATTTTTGTCAATTGCGGCTGGACCGTTTTCAGGAGTTTTAGAATTTTTTAAGAAAAAATCGGGAAGATGCGGGACGCAGAGTTCGTCTCCGGCCCGAAGGCTGTAAACGTCAACGTAGGGATTCGCGAAAAGCAGCGCCCAGACGCTGACCCCGTATTTTTTCCCGATTTTGTACAACGTGTCGCCTTTTTTTACCGTATAGACAAAGCCCGCGCCGCAGCTGTATCCGGCATCCGCCCCGCTCTTTTTTTCGATGTCTTTTTTCATGTCAGTTTCGCTCCGGATAAAAAGATTCTGATGTTATTCTATGCAAATTTCGGCAAATTGCTTGCAAACTTTTTCAGATTCTTTTATACTGTGAAAGCCTGCTGTCCGCGCAAAAAAGCAGGAAGCTGCAGACAGGCTGCGCGGCAGGAACAACGGCAGAAACGGAGAACAGATATGGCAGGATCTACATTTGGAACTATTTTCAGAATTACCACCTGGGGAGAATCGCATGGGGCCGGGATCGGCGTGGTGATCGACGGCTGTCCGGCAGGACTTGATCTGGATGAAGCTGTGATTCAGCGGGATCTGGACCGGCGCAGACCGGGACAAAACAAATATACAACGGCCCGGCAGGAAGGCGATCAGGCAGAAATCCTCTCGGGTGTGTTCGAGGGTAAAACGACAGGGACGCCGATCTCAGTCCTGATCCGGAATCAGGATCAGCGTTCCCGTGATTATGGCAGCATCAAAGACATCTACCGTCCGGGACACGCAGATTTTACATTTGATGAGAAGTACGGATTTCGCGATTACCGCGGAGGCGGGCGTTCCTCCGGGCGCGAGACGATCGGACGGGTGGCGGCGGGGGCCGTGGCGCGCCGTCTTCTGGAATCTCTGGGGATTACAGTCACGGCCTATACGCGCTCGATTGGTCCCATATGGGCCAGGGACGACAGGATCGATCTGTCCTATGCGAAAGACAGCCCTCTGCATATGCCGGATGCCGAGGCAGAAAAGCGCGCACAGGAATACCTTGATTCCTGTATCCGGGCGCAGGATTCCGCGGGCGGAACAATCGACTGCATCGCGGACGGTCTTCCGGCAGGTCTCGGCGAACCGGTGTTTGAGAAGCTTGACGCGCAGCTTGCCAGGGCTGTCATGTCGATCGG
>CANQEC010000328.1 GCA_947594335.1 uncultured Lachnospiraceae bacterium | reverse complement strand
TTTGGGTGAAGAAATTCCACATTGACGGACTGCGTGTAGACGCCGTAGCATCCATGCTTTATCTTGATTATGGAAAAAATGACGGCGAGTGGATCGCGAATATGTACGGAGGCCATGAGAACCTCGAGGCGATCGAGTTCCTGAAGCATCTGAATTCCATCTTTAAGAAGGATAAGGATGGTGCGATTCTGATCGCCGAGGAGTCGACTGCCTGGCCGAAGATCACGGCTCCTGTTGAGGATAACGGCCTTGGCTTCGATTTTAAATGGAATATGGGATGGATGAATGATTTCCTCAGCTACATGCAGCTTGACCCGATCTTCCGCTCTTATCATCATGGGGAGCTGACATTCAGCATGATCTATGCGTACAGTGAGAATTTCATTCTGACGCTGTCGCATGATGAGGTTGTGCATGGGAAAGGCTCGATGGTCGGCAAGATGCCGGGCAAGCGCAGGCTGAAATTTGCGAATCTGCGCGCAGCCTGCGGGTATATGATTACACACCCCGGCAAGAAGCTGCTGTTTATGGGACAGGATTTTGCCCAGTTTTCCGAGTGGAATGAAGCGGTCCAGCTTGAGTGGGATATGCTGCAGTACGATGAGCACAGGCAGCTGAACGCCTATATAAAAGCTCTGGCGGAATTTTACCGGACTCATCCGGCGCTCTATGCCAGGGATTACGAGCCGTCCGGATTTGAGTGGATCAACAGCATGGCCGCCGATGAAAACCTTCTGATCTTTATGCGCAGAGGAACCAGGCAGGAAGAGGACCTTCTTGTCGTCTGCAATTTCTCGCCGCTCGTCTATGACAAACATCAGATCGGTGTTCCGTACAGCGGGAAGTATAAAGAGATATTCAACAGCGACAGCAGCGAGTTCGGCGGAAGCGGCAATACAAATCCGCGTGCAAAGTCCTCAAAGAAAATCGTATGTGACGACCGGGAGGATTCTATTACGGTCAGGATACCGCCGATGGGAATTTCTGTTTTTTCCTGCGTAAGAACGGAGAAGGACGCGGCAGATGCCAAACCGCTTCAGGCAGAGGAGGGCAGGAAGCGCGCGCGAAAATCCGCGCCGAAAGCGGAAGAACTGCCCGGGATGGAGTCTTTAGGGAAACGCGTCCGGCAGAAAGCGGCAAAAACTCCGGAAAAGACGGCTGGCCGCGGCAGAAGGAAGAAAACGCCGGCTTCCCAGACGGCATCAGAATAGAACCGGAGGGCAAAAGCAGTGGAGAAGAACAGTCAGAAGACGGAGACTGCGAAAAAGAGCATGCACGATGACAGCGGCGCGGAAAAATCCGGCGGCGCGCATCTGCATGCGCATGATCACGCGGAGACGGCAGGGAGCGCGCATACGCATGTGCTCGCGGACGGAACCGTAATACAGCATTCTCATACGAATGAGCATGCGCATACCCATATGCATCCCCATTCACACGAGCATACGAAGGCAGTGCTGAACCGGCTGTCGCGCGTGATCGGGCATCTGCAGTCGATCAAACGGATGGTTGAGGACGGACGGGACTGCAGCGAAGTGCTTGTGCAGCTGTCGGCAGTCAAGGCAGCGATCAACAATACCGGGAAAGTAATCCTGCAGGATCATATAGAACATTGTCTTGTAGACGCGATCGAATCCGGCGACAGGAAGACAATTGAAGAGCTGAATAAGGCGATCGATCGTTTTATCAAATAAGTGTTTCTGATTTCATGGTATTTGTCAAAGCAGCATAACAATCGAAAAAACAGATAAATAAAACTATCAGGTATTACGGCAGTTATTAAACCGACGTGAAACAATAAAAAATATTTCTGCAATATTGAAAATATTTTGGATAAAACGAAAAAAAATGTAAATTTTCTGTAAAATTGTTGAATTATGGAATTTGCTATAGTATACTGTTTTAAGGACACCAATCCGGAAACGGTATTGTTGTGCATCACAAAAACAGTTTGTGTGGGGAAAGGCTGTGTACCCCGGAAATGAGGTGGAGGTGAATGACCAGCCGGAAACTGATGGTTACCAATGCGTCCGGACTGCATGTGTATCCGGCGCGGAATGTGGCAAATGCGGCAGAAAGCTGTTCTTCTCATGTGACGATCCTCCATGATAATCATATCATTAACGCAAAGAGTCTGCTCAATATTCTCTCTGCAGGGATCCGCTGCGGGGAGCAGATTGAACTGTGCTGCGAGGGCGAGTGTGAAAGGGAGGATCTGGAGAAGATGATCCATGTGATCAGGGGACTCACATCTGAGATTCCTGTCATGAAAAAAACAGGATACAAGGCAGGTTGTCAATAAAAAATACTTGACAACCTGCTTTTTTTCATATATGATACCGGAGGTGATGCACATGGAGCAGGTTTTGCAGAGAACGCTGCTGTATGATTTTTATGGCGAACTGCTTACGGAGCACCAGAGAAACGTATACGAGGAGGTTGTTTTGAATGACATCTCGTATTCGGAGGCTGCGGAGGATCTCGGGATCAGCCGCCAGGGTGTCCATGAGTTAATCAAGCGGTGCAACAGGATTCTTGAGGATTACGAGGCCAGACTGCATCTGGTGGAGCGTTTTCTTCATATCCGCGGGAAGGTCGAGCAGATTCGTGCTTTGTCCCGCTGCGGAGGGGAGATGGATCCTGCCGCATTTGCCGACAGGGTATGTGAGATTGCAGACAGTATTTTAGAGGAGTTGTAAGATGGCGTTTGAGAACTTGTCTGAGAAGTTTCAGAATGTTTTCAGGAATCTGCGCAGCAAGGGAAGGCTGACGGAAGCGGATGTAAAAACCGCTTTAAAAGAAGTCAAGCTTGCACTGCTCGAGGCAGATGTCAGCTTCAGGGTTGTAAAGCAGTTTATCAAGGCAGTGCAGGAGAAGGCGGTCGGGCAGGATGTCATGAACGGCCTGAATCCCGGACAGATGGTCATCAAGATCGTCAATGATGAGCTGGTCAGG
>CANQEC010000327.1 GCA_947594335.1 uncultured Lachnospiraceae bacterium | reverse complement strand
TTCAGAAACGCCCTGCGCTCCTGATCCACCGCGATCAGGTTTCCCGGGCAAATATTTTTGCATCTGGAACAGCCCACGCACTTGTCTCTGTCAATCTGAATGCTCATATTTCTCCCTTCTCCCTGTCAGCGGTCTGCGGATGATCCGTATCGTTCCGTCACCTTCCATCCGCGAGTTGATATACAGCTCATATTCTTTCTTTTTCTGGGGATGATCGCTGTTTTCCTGGAACGAATGCCACCGGGTCTCCTTTCTGGCTCCCAGATGTGCAATCAGCGCTCTCGCGACGATCAGACGTTCCCGGAGTTCATAGATCTGCAGCAGCTCATCCATGGAATGTGCCCGCAGCCCCTCCTGCAGAGTCTGCAGCTCCTGAATCTTCTCATCCGCAATCGCAAGTCCGGCCTCATTGTAGCTGTAATTTGTCCGGATTCCCCCGGCATACTCATCCATCACCTTCTGCATGGCTTCCTCAACCTGCTGCACTGAAAAAAGCGATTCCGAAGCTGAAAAATACTTCTGATACCTTTCAAGTATGGCGGCTGCCTGTGCGTCAGACAGACTTCCTTTCAGCGTTTCCCAGTCCCCGGTCCTATCTGTTTCTTCTATATTAGTAGACATTGTCTGTGAATCCGGCAGCTCTGCCTTCAATCCTGTTTCATTTTCGGACAATCCGAATTTCTTCGACAACCCAGCGTTATCTTCGTCCTCCACTGCTTTTGCCTTGAACACCTCAGAGTTCTTTGTTTTCCCTGTCTCATTTCTGGATACGATCGCCTCCGCCGCGATCAGCGCCTCCGCAAGAACTCCTGTCACATATTTCTGAGGCGCTCCCCCGCAGACGTCGCCCGCCGCGAACAATCCGCCGATGGTCGTCTCCCTGTCCGTCGACACCCAGTAGCCGCTCGCCGCATGCCCGCCGACAACGTAAGGTTCGCTCCCGTCTATCTCCACATTTTTCAAAGACGGGCCTTTCCCCTCAGCCAGCCACTTCAAAGTCTGCACCGGCGCCATATTCAGGTACGCAAGGTACAGATCCTCTTCCTGCTTTCCGGATATCCCCTTTGTCGCAAGATGGCAGGGTCCTCTTCCCTGTTTTTTTTCCTCAACGGTTCCCCAGACTCTCTCCGCTGTGGATCTGCCGTATTTTTCTTCGTAGCTTTCTCCTTTTGCATTGATCTGTACGGCTCCCACGCCCTGCGCGATCGTCCCGGTCGGGGCCAGCGTGTCCTTGCAGCGCAGCGCGATAAACCGCATTTCCAATGTTGTCATCTCCGCTCCCGCGAGAATCCCCATCGCGTAACCGGCGCCTGTATTGAACGGGCAGTACCACATTTTATGATGCGCGTTTCCCGGATTGTTCGGCCTATACAGGCCCGACGCGCCCCCGGTCGCAATCAGAACGGCATCCGCGTACAGCAGATAAAAAACTTCTCTGTCCGTACCGAACCCGGCAGCCCCGCGGATTCTGATTTTTCCGTCTTTCTTTTCCGTCAGAAAATCCGTGATATTGACGTGATTCATAACTTTCACATTTTCGGATTTTCCTGCGTATCCGGCCAGCAGAGGCTTTATATTTTCTCCGTTTATCTTCAGATTTCTCCATCCTCTGCTCACATAATTTCCATCCGCGTCCTTCAGGATCGTAAGGCCCATCCTTTCGAGCTCTTTTGTGACCTCATTCAGTCTCTCGCTCAGCGTCATAAGCAGATCTCCGCGGACAATCCCGTTCGCGTCCTTACTGGCATATTCCACATAGTCCTCCGGCGTATGTCCGGGTGTGATGTAGGCGTTCAAAGCATTTACTCCTGCTGCCAGGCAGCCGCTGCGCGCAATATTCGCCTTCTCCGCAATCAGAATAGACAGGCCGGACATTTCCGCAATCTTTCCGGCCGCATAGCAGCCGGCAGCCCCGCCGCCGATGATCAGTACATCTTTTCTGATGATCTTTACTTCCATCCTCTCTCCTATCTGCTCTTTTTTGACCGCCGCCGATCCGAAATTCAGATGACAATGCTGCTTTCCTTCAGAGAAGAATTTTCAACCAGGCGGACGCTGTCTTTTCCTACAAGAAACATCCGGTACACAAAGACCCACACCTTTTCACCGATCTCAAGCGGCGCGTCGTTGACGCTCCGGATCGCCGGAAGCAGATTCCCATGAATGTCTACTTTGACTTCAATGCTGCTCCCGCGGAATATGATGTCCCGCACATAACCCTCATCCGCGGACTCGGCGTATCTGACAACCTCGGAAGTCTTGTAGACTTCCACAAATTCCGGGCGTATCACACCCACCCTGGCTTCTCCCGCTCTGGAGAATGAACGAAATTCATCATAATTATCCACCAGCACGGAATTTCCGATAAATTTTACGACAAACGGAGTCCTGGGACTGGAATACAGCTCCGCGGCTGATCCGCTCTGCTCGATCCTTCCTTCGTTTGTCACGATGATATCATCCGCCACCTCTATGGCCTCATTCTGGTCATGCGTGACAAAAATACTGGTAATTCCAAGCCTGGTGATCATCTCCCGAAGCCACGATCTTAACTCCAGCCGGATTTTCGCATCGATCGCGGCAAACGGCTCGTCAAGGAGCAGAATCCTGGGATTCGGAGCGAGCGCCCTCGCGAAAGCGACTCTCTGTCTCTGCCCGCCTGAGAGCTGTCC
This sequence comes from uncultured Lachnospiraceae bacterium, assembly GCA_947594335.1. Taxonomy (GTDB): domain Bacteria; phylum Bacillota; class Clostridia; order Lachnospirales; family Lachnospiraceae; genus Choladousia. The sequence goes on along the minus strand of CANQEC010000327.1, from coordinate 312 downwards.
CGGATATCTCTTTTCAAGACCTTCGCAGCCGATCAGCTTTAAAAGCTCTTTCACCCGGCCATCCACTTCCTTTTTCGGTACCTTTTTTACTCGCAGTCCAAACGCGATATTGTCATACACCGTCATATAGCGGAACAGCGCGTAGCTCTGAAACACAAAGCCAATCCCGCGCTCACTGCCCGGAACATCGTTTACCACCTTGCCGTCAATCAGGATCTCTCCCGAATCCGGCTGCTCCAGCCCCGCGATCATCCTTAAAATCGTGGTTTTTCCGCTCCCGGAAGGCCCCAGCAGAGCGACCAGCCTTCCACC
>CANQEC010000326.1 GCA_947594335.1 uncultured Lachnospiraceae bacterium | reverse complement strand
CAGACTCAATTCCCGCAAGAAGCACGCTGAATTCCTGCATCATCTGGTTCACACTCGCCTGCGAAGCACTGAATTCCTTCATCAGCCGGCGCATATCCTCCTGCGTGGCTGTCATGCTCTTTAGCTGCGCGCCGTACTCTTCTATCAGAGATTCATTTTTCTGATAGACCGCGCTGACAGCCGTCAGCAGGCGCTCATTTGACTCATTTGATTTTTCAAATTTTTTGTACGCCTCGGCTGCCTCGATCAGATAATTCTGCATCGCCTGATTGCAGGCCACCCAGAACCGCGAGGATTCCTGCTCCGCATCCGACAGATTTTTCATTGTCGTCTCCTGCGCTTTCTGGAACGAGAGCGTCATCTGGCTGTAGCGCGTACTTAAAGCGTCCACTGTGTCCGCGTATTTTTTCTGAATCGCCGAAAGCTCCGCTACGGCCGTATGCATGGCATTTTCATCTTTCACGAACAGGCTGTTCATCTCGCTGCACATCGTCTGATAAAGCTTTTCCGTATATAAGACATTCTGATGAAACGCCTCGTTCAAAGCGGTGACGCTTTCCCCGAACTGTTCAAAATCCGTGTGAAAGGTCTTTTTCATCTCGGATACGAAGGAATTTACTATATCCTGAAGGAAAATCTCCTGATTATGCGTAATCGTCAGCATCATATTGCCAAGAGATTTGTTGATCCGGTCAAGCGTCGGGGCGAGCGATGCCGAAAAACCCTGCGCCACCTGATCTGAAAATTCCATTGCCATTCCTTTAAGAATCTCGTTCTGCTCTTTCTGGTTCTTTTCCAGACGGCTCTGAGCCTCCATCTCGGAGGAAGGAACAAGATTCATGTGAAAACGGTTCAGAAAAGACTGGAGACTGTCTCTCAAAGCGGAATACCCGCTCTTAAGACTGAAGGAAAAAACAAGGGACATAGACAATCCGTAGATTGATGTAAGAAACGCCACTTTGATTCCGTCCACAAGCGAAGTCACAGATGCTGTCATCGCCTCGTAATTGGACGGCTCAAACTCACGCAGTCCCCATACAAGTCCCATGAAAGTACCCAGAATGCCCAGACTGGTCATCACATCAGGAAGCAGATCCAGCATCCGCTTGCGGATCATGCTGTCAGTCTCCTCTTCATTGATATAATCCTCGATATCGCAGATTCCGCTGCGGCTGTGATTCAGATCATAAAGAAACGCCTCAAGCTTCTGATCAAAATACCTGCTCCCCATCAGCAGCTGCACCTTGCCGGACAGACTCAGAGACTCGTTTTCCTTTACTCCCTCGATCTTATCTGAAGCCCGCCTGAGAAACTCTGTTATGCTGTTCATCCGGAACAGTCCCATAACCAGTGCGGCGGCATACAGAATCACAAGCACCGCCCAGAACACAAGATTATAAATCATTGTGGAACTTCTGTAGTTCCCATGCGTCACGGTGACTGTCAGCAAAAGACAGGCCGCGGCAGCCACAATCATGATCAGCGTATCAAATATTTTTCTTCCCATCGTTTCCTCCATCCTCAGAAGATACTGTTATTCTTTACCGATTCAGACTGATTTATAGCCAGAATCGTTAAATTCTGGAATATCGCAGATTCAGTATAATCTATTTTGTTTGTGTCATCAAGGAAAAACTTTTTTAAGATTTTTGAAAAGGCCTGATCGAGTAGGAGGCGGTTTTTCCTCCTGCTCGCCGCGCGGCCTGCGAGCTGCGTCAGCAGCTAATTTCCTTACGCAGGCCTGCGCATAAAAAGGCGCCCATGCCTATGCATGGACGCCCAAACTGTCAGGTTTCCCCAACAGACATCCGGCAGCTGGCGTTATACCGGATACGCCTTATTTTCATCGTCGGCGGCAGTCGGATCAATCTTTGTCTGCTGCGCCTGTCTGTATTTGAAGAAATCGGTGGCAACCTGCGGGAACAGCGCATAGGAGAGTACATCCTCCTCCTGCTGCGACCACTCGGCCATCTCGCCGCGCAGCGTGTCGAGCTCATCCGGGATCAGGTCCGCCGGACGGCAGGTGATGACTTCCGCGTCGCCGATGCACTTCTTCTGCACTTCCGGATCAAACGGCTTGACTGTCTCGCCGTATTTGCCGGAGAGCACGTCCTTTGTCTCCTTTGTCACCATCTTATAGCGCTCGCCCATCAGCACATTGAACACAGCCTGCGTGCCGACGATCTGTGAGGACGGTGTGACAAGAGGCGGCTCGCCGAGATCCTTCCGGACTCTCGGAACTTCCTCCAGCACTTCGTAGTAACGGTTCTCCGCATGCTGATCTTTCAGCTGTGAAGTCAGGTTCGAGAGCATTCCGCCCGGTACCTGATACAGCAGCGTCTTGATGTTGACGCCCATATTCTTCGGATTCAGCAGACCGCTCTCAAGAGCCTCGTCGCGCATCGGGCGGAAGTAATCCGCGATCTCCGCGAGAAGGTTCTGATCGAAACCTGTGTCATACGGAGTTCCCTTGAACGTCTCAACCATAACTTCCGTCGCCGGCTGGGATGTTCCCAGGGCAAACGGCGACATTGCGGTATCGATGACGTCCACGCCTGCCTCAACCGCCTTCATGTAAGTCATGGACGCGACGCCTGATGTGTAGTGCGTGTGCAGCTGGATCGGGATGGAAACCGCTTCCTTAAGCGCGCCGATCAGTTCGACCGCCGTGTACGGAAGAAGAAGGCCCGCCATATCCTTGATACAGATGGAGTTTGCTCCCATGTTCTCGATCCTCTTCGCGAGATCCACCCAGTACTCAAGCGTGTAAGCCTCTCCCAGCGTATAGGACATTGCGACCTGCGCGTGGGCTTTTTCCTTGTTCGCGGCCGTGACAGCCGTCTGAAGATTCCTTATGTCATTGAGACAGTCAAAAATACGGATAATGTCGATCCCGTTCGCGACGGATTTCTGTACAAAATATTCAACAACGTCATCGGCATACGGACGATAACCAAGAATATTCTGTCCGCGGAACAGCATCTGC
>CANQEC010000325.1 GCA_947594335.1 uncultured Lachnospiraceae bacterium | reverse complement strand
GTCTCGCTTATGTAGATTACATATACTTCCGGCAATTCATGGTAGTCCTTTCCCTTCGACAGGTACTCACTGTCCACCATCGCCCCGTGGAACCTTGTCCTCCGTGCGTGGTCCAGCGTGTCCTTCCTCTGTATCTCCGCTGTGTACAGCCTCCCGTCACTCCCTTCCGCAAACACATCCAGCTGCACATCCCGCGAGGCAATCCGGGAAATTCGGTATTGGGTCTTCACATATCTTACCGCAAGGCTCTCATCCCCCAGCAGTATCCGCAGCACATGCTGGCACGCCCCGGCATCGTTTAATGCCACCGACATGAACACGTCGCTGAAAAGATTAAGCCTCTGTATAATGGCGATCCTTTCTTTCTGGATCTCCTCGAAATCTTTCTTTGGATCCGGCCTTTTCTGCCCGGCTTTTTTCTGACCAGCCCTTTTCTCTGTATTTCTATCTTTCCCATTCATTTTTCTGCTATCTTTCATTCTGCCCTCCTCTGCCGCTGTATGCCGCACCCATCCTGACCCGGACTGGTACCTTTGGGGACAGACAGAAAAGAAAGATTCCCTGCTCCCATTATAACCACAGCGTTCTTTTTCATCAAGTATTTTTTGTTTATGGTATCTGATTGTTTTTTATGTGCTGTATTATTCTGGATTAATTCTGTTTCTGCATTGAATTTAGAATTTTAGAACATCTCTGAATATATTTATTATATCATAGATATTATGAAATGTCTATACTGTTTTTATTTTTCGATTAAATGTATATCGAGTGGCGGATCATCAATCGCATGTCCGCTGCCGCAAGAATTCTGTCGCGTACTGGTACTGTCAAAAATTCAGTTTTTAAACAGATCTCTTAAAGTTTTTGTGATTTTAAAATATTTCTTTTTCGTATTAATCTGCAGCACAGTCCGGGGCTTATTCATTTTTCATAAGCTGTTTACGCAAGCACCACCCGGCACCGCTTCTTATAGCAGGCGATCCCACACTTCAGGATCCTTTCTATCCCGTCGTCTTCCAGCTCCTCCTCATACCCGGTATGCTCGATCTGTTTCAGCGCCTCCCTGCACGCCGCGGCCAGGTCCCCATCATGCGCATACTTCACCTCGATGATAATCCCCATATCCCCCGTCTCCGGCTCCGCAAGGATGTCCGCGTACCCTGTTCACGACCCGCAGGGGAGTGAACAATAACAATTTTAATTCTCCCCAATATATTGTTTTTTGTCAATCGATTGCTTTTTTTGCCTGCCTGTCCTATAATTATAGAAAAATTTATCAGCTTAAGGTTCCCGCGGCATTTTGCGGGCCAAGAGGGAATCAGGTTCAATTCCTGAACAGTCGTGCTGCTGTATGCGTGCAGTCATGCTCCATGTCCATTGCTAAGATCTGTGAGAAGGGGGGTATGGCGTTACTGCGCGAGTCAGAAGACCTGCCTGGGGCTTTTTCATTTCCTACACGTCATTAGGAAAATGGAGAGTTTAGGAGTTTTTATGCCTGATCAGACTAATCAGACCTATCAGAACAAACCGGCGGTAAAGAACGGCCTTGTTACGCGGCGGTACGGGATGGCGCATATGGAACGCCATGTCATTCTCCCCGACGGCGCGCGCAGGATTGAAGATATTGCGTTTTACAAGGGCCACAAGATCGTCGGCGTTACTTTCCCCGAAACACTTCTTGAGATCGGTGAAAAAGCCTTCATGAACTGCACCTCCCTGAAAGAGATCGCCCTGCCAAAGCAGGTAAAAAAGATAGGAACAAGCGCTTTCGAAAACTGCCGCGCGTTAAAAAACGTTGTTTTTCCCCAAATGCTCGGCATTCTTCCGCCGCGTGCATTCGCGGAGGACTTCAAACTCAAAACCGTCATTTTTCCCCAAAAAAGCAGGCTTTTTGTGATCGGGGAGGAAGCGTTTAACCGGTGCGAATCTCTGGAAGCCGCTGATCTGCCTGACGGACTGCGCAAAATTGAACGACACGCTTTTTACCGCTGTAAAAGCATGAAATCCGTCCGTCTTCCGGATACGCTGCAGTACATCGGGGAGCGGGCGTTTTATTTCTGCGGGCTGGAGTCCATCGAACTGCCAAAGTCCGTCGTCCGTCTCGACAAACAGGCCTTTTATCACTGCAATTATCTGACGGAGGTACGCCTGCCGCCAAGTGCTGCCTATATCGGAGAGCAGGCTTTTCACGGCTGCATCCGTCTGAAATATCTGGAAATCCCATATAATCCGGAATATATCGGTCCGAAGATCGCCAATCTCGGCACTGTCATCCGATGTTTCCGCGGCTCCAGGGTGGCGTCCTACTGCCGGGAAAACGGACTGGACACAGAATATCTGAAATAATGACAAAATGGCCGGCCCGGACATGAAGACCGGACAAAGTTTTACAAAATCTGCGTGATTTTGTTTCCTGCTTGCATTCTTATGAGATATATTGTAGAATAATCCCTACGATGATTACCATTTCCTGGTTCTGTTTGTCCCGCCTGGTGTGCCGGGGCTGCAGTCAGAGGGAATCAGGTGCGAATCCTGAGTAATATGTTACATATTTCTGTTTTCACGCGGATGCGCCATACTTCCCATAAAGGGAAACGCATGCCGCGTGTCAGCCAGAACAGCCCTGACGGATCTAATCCATATCTATGCCTATAGAGAGTGGAACGGTAGTTACTGAGAAAGCTCTGTGTTGATCGGGCAGGAGGCGTTTCCCTCCTGCCCGCCACGCGGCCTGTATGCTGCAGCAGCAGCTGGTTTCCATGCCTGGGCCTGCGCAGAGATACACCGGATGCCTGTCAGGCATCCGGTTATCGCCAGCCGCAGCAAAGGAGCTTTCCGTAAATTCACCGGAAGCCTTCTCTGTCCCGGCGCCAGCGGTAAATGGTAATCAGCTGCCAGTTCTGATCCATGTAAAGTTTCGTTGATACTCCATTTGCAGGAAGATTCCGGTATCCATTGCAAAGGAGTATTTTTATGTCGCCAGATTTTTCAAAA
>CANQEC010000324.1 GCA_947594335.1 uncultured Lachnospiraceae bacterium | reverse complement strand
TTGATATCAAAATATTTTTTCAGATGATCCACCTTGAGGAGCACATCCTGCCCTTCCGGCGCTTTTGCCGTTTTCTTTTCCGTGCGCACGGCGTTAAGAAGGACCTTCGTATATTCCTCCCGCGGGTTTTCGATTAAAGCCGCAGTAGTATTTTCCTCGATGATCTTCCCTTGATACAGGATACCCACCCTGTCGCAGAACGCGGACACCAGGCTCAGGTTATTCGCAATAAACAGAACGGTCATATGGTGCTTCTGCTGCAGCTCTTTCAGAAGCTTCAGCACGCTGGCCTGGATGGTCACGTCCAGGTTCCTGGTCGGTTCGTCCGCGATAAGAAATTCCGCGCCGCAGGCCAGAGCCAGGGCAATGATCACGCGCTGCCGCTGCCCGCCGGAAAGCTGGTGCGGGTATTTTCTCAGCGTACTCTCCGCATCCGCCAGCTTCACTTCCTGCAGAAGCCGGACGGCCTCCTCGCGCACCTGCTTTTTGTTAAGGTCCCGGTGACGGCTTTTTAAGACGTCCATCATGATGCTTCCCACCGTAAACACCGGATTCAGGCAGCTCATGGGATCCTGGAAGATCATGGCCACCTTGCTGCCCCGCACTTTCTGCTGCATCTGCTTTTGTTTCAGTTTCAGGAGATCCTGCCCGTCCAGCAGGATTTCGCCGGATTCGATCTTTCCGGGAGGACACCGCAGAAGCTGCTGGATCGCGAGCGCCAGCACCGTCTTCCCCTGTCCGGACTCTCCCACCAGTCCATAGGTTTCGCCCTTTTCAATGGCGAGATGCTCAATATTCAGTACGTCCCTCACACCTTCATAGGAATGATGTGTGATATGTAAATGATTGATCTCAAAATAAGCCATTTCATCACCCCCTACTTTTTGCGGGTCTTCGGATCCAGTATTTCACGGATCGCGTCGCCCAGAAGGTTAAAGCACAGCACGGTAATAAAGATCGCTATGCCGGGGAAGATACAGTACCACCATTTATCCGGAAAGTAGGTACGGCCCATGGATATCATCAGTCCCCATTCCGGCGTGGGAAGCTGCGCCCCGAGGCCAAGAAAAGACAGGCTCGCCACCGTCAGGATAACGCCGCCGATATCCATGGAGGCCTGCACGATGACCGGGCTGATGCAGTTCGGTATAATATGGCTGAAAATGATCCTGCGCCGGCTTGTCCCGATCGTCTCGGCGGCCTGCACAAATTTTCTCTCCTTCACGGAGATGGCCTGCCCGCGGATCAGGCGGGTGTACCAGGGCCACCAGGAAAGGGAAATGGCGATGATCGCGTTGTTCAGGCTGCTTCCCAGCATGGCTACCATAGCGATCGCCAGAAGCAGCGGAGGGAAGCTCAGGAAAATATCCGTGATCCGCATGATCACATTATCGACCCAGCCGCCGAAGCTGCCCGCAATGGCTCCCAGAGGGATGCCGATCAGCAGGGAGATCGCCACCGCGCAGAGCGCCGCGGTGAGGGAAACTCTCGTCCCGTAGATCACACGGCTGAACAGATCTCTTCCAAGCTCATCCGTCCCCATGATATGCTCCGCGCTGGGCGGCTCCAGCTTGATCTCCACATGGGTATCCTCGGCCAGATCCCTGGGATACGGGATGATGTAAGGCGCAAATACGGCGGACAGCAAAAGCACGATCAGCACGATCAGCGCCAGCAGGCTCAGCTTATTGCGCGTCAGAAGATAGAGGCTTTCGCGGAAACTGCGGATGCGCGGTCTCAATGTTTCTGTAAAATTTTTCATACGGGCTGCCTCCTACAAACGCACACGCGGATCCGATGCAATGATGATATCCGCAATGAGATTCAGAATAATATAACAGGTCGCTCCGAACAGAGTCACGCCTATGATCGCCGGGTAATCCAGCGTCGTCACGGCGGACGATATGTAGCCGCCGATGCCCGGCCAGGAAAAGATCGCCTCCACCAGGAACGTATCCGTCAGGGTATAACCCATGGAAAGCGCCACATCCGTGGCCGTTGTGCCCAGGCTGTTTTTCAGCGCGTATTTCCAGAGCATCTTCACGTCGCTTAAGCCATAGCTGTGTCCCGCCGTGATATAATCCTCCCCCAGAATTTCCAGCAGGGCGCTCCTCGTCATCCTGGCCACAAGTCCGATCGGATAAAGGGAGATCGTCACGCAGGGAAGAATGATATGCTGCAGAGCGTCCGCAAACAGGCTGAATTTTCCGGTAAGCAGACTGTCCAGAAGGAGCATCCCCGTGATATTCGGAACCGTCTCAAAGATCGTCGCCTCAATGCTCAGACGGCCGCCGATCGGCAGCCACTGCAGCGTTTTATAAAAAATGAGCTGAAAAAACAGCGCGACCCAGAACGTCGGCAGAGACACCGCCCCGATGGAGAAAAAGCGGCTGATATGATCCAGAAGCCGGTCTTTCTTTTTGGCTGAGTAGATGCCCAGGGGGATACCGATTATAATGGCAAGAAGAAACGCCAGAAGAACCAGCTCCAGCGTTGCCGGAGTGTAGCGCCTCAGCTCACTGGAAATCGGCTGATGATTGTTCAGGCTGTCCCCCAGATCCCCGTGAAGAAGATCCTTCAGATAAATGATGTACTGCTCCGGCAGGGACTTGTCCAGGCCAAGCTCCTCGCGGGCGGCCTGCAGCTGCTCCGCCGTAGCCCTCTGCCCGGCCCACTTCACCTCCGGGTTGGAGGGGATCACGCGGGCAATAAAAAAGGTAATGGTCACGACCCCGAGAAGGACTATCAGGCTGCTCAGGATCCGCTTGATAATATATTTGATCATACGTTCGTCCTCTTATACCCCAAAAAGGGGCTGCGGCAGAGTATGCGAAGCAAAGCCCTGCGTATCCGGACAGATAACAGACTTTTGCAAAGCAGCTCTGCAGCAGCTCCTTCAGAACAATTCTCTTATTTTACTGTGATATCGTAATACGGAACCGCGTTGGAGTACGCCGGATTCTCGGATACGCCCTCGATGGTATTGCTGACTACAAAGGT
>CANQEC010000323.1 GCA_947594335.1 uncultured Lachnospiraceae bacterium | reverse complement strand
ATGAAAATCCACTGACATTTTCCAAAATTTTTAAAAATTACTATGGCCTGAGTCCCCGGAATTACCGGGAGAAAGCCCTGAAGGAAACCGAAAACCCAATCGGATAGAAGACGGTTTTATGAGTGCTTTACCGGCTCCACAGAAGACCAGTAATCTTCGATCTCTTTTGCGAGGCCCTCGCGGTCAATCGCGTCCGCAAGATATTTCTGCATGCTTGCGCCAAGCTTTGAATAATGATCATCCGGATCGTAGTCGTAATTCGGGATCAGCTTGCCCTCGTCAACATACTGCTTTACAACCTGTCCAAGGTCGTTGCTGCAGGTCTTGTCATTGTTTGTAAACGCGGATACCATGCCGCAGGTCTCGGAAGTCAGCGTCTGGCCCTCATCAGAGTATACCAGCCAGTTCAGGAAATCACATGCTGCCGCACGCTGCTCGTCCGTCGTATACTCGCTGTTGTCAATGTAGAAATACTTGGAGCCGCCGCCCACGAGCTTGCCCGTGAACTCGTCCTCAACGTTCTGCGGAACCGGCATGATGCCGACATTGCCGCTGTAATCAAAATCAATGATATCGTTCCAGTCCCAGCATCCGCCAAACTGGAAAGCAACTGTACCTTCTGACGTATACATATGAACCAGCTCGTCCTCCGCGGAAATCGGAGCGCTCTTGAAAATGTTGTACTTCTTGAGAGCATCAAACGTATCCATCAGAGCGTTGAACTTTTCATCGTTCATCAGATCTGTCTCTCCGTCATAGAGAGCGTCGATGAATCCCTGCACATCCTCATGCTCTTCATACGTCTGCTGGAGGTAATGTGCCCCGAGAGACCAGTCCGGCTTCAGGATCGCGGTAGGACTCTCCATGCCGCCTTCCACAAGCTTGTCGCAGAACGCTGTAAAATCATCCAGCGTAACGATCGTTGACGGATCAAACGGTTCTCCGGTGATTCCCTCGATCGCGTCCGCATTGTAAATGATGCCGCGGGCCTCGATGCAGACCGGGAAGCCAAGGACCTTGCCGTCCACCGTGATCTCATAATCCGTATCATCCACCCAGTCCTGACCGCTCATATCGTATCCGTACTCAGCGCCTACTGAATAGACGTCTTTCGCGTCCGTCATCGCCAGCGTGTAAGGATCGCTTGAAGAATACTTGGTTGCAAGGTGCGCTGCCACTGTGTCATTGGAATAATAAACCTCAATATTCACATTGTTTTCCGCGCTGTAGTTGGCAGCTGCCTCCTCAAGGTACTCCTGGATCTCACTCTTGGAATTGAAGATCGTAAAGCTTACCGGATCATCTGCCATCGCCGGAACCACCGTCACAGCTGACATTGCCATTGCCGCAGCCAAAACCGCTGAAATCTGTTTCTTCATGTTTCTGCATCCTCCTTAAATTATATTCTTATTGCCAACCCCCGCCCGAATATTTTACATTTACAGGCGTTGTTTCTTTGTTGTCAGAATTATATTATAATTTAAGGAAAATGAACATAATTTTTTGTGTCGAACATATGGCATAAAGAGTTATCCGAAAGCGCGCAGAACAGACTGCAGTTTATGAAAAAGCAGAAACAGGCGCAAAGTCAGATTCTGCGCAGCGTATCCCGCATCTTTATCATCCGCTTCCCTGCATACGCAAAAAATTCCTGGTAGGCGCCGCAGAATCTGTTTTCCCGCTCTTCTTCTTTCGCAGCATGATAATCATTTTTACAGCCGCCCCGGCACAGCTCATAGCAGGCGCATTTTTGGCATTTTTCCGGCTTGTACGTTTCTGTGAGAAATTCCGTCATTTTTCTGCTCTTCGCAATCTCCGCGAACGACATCTCTCTGATATTTCCAAGATACCAGTCTCGTGATACAAAAAAATCGCAGGGATAGACGCTTCCGTCGTTTTCAACCACAAAATAACCTCCGCACTGCCCCATGGCGGCGCAGGAGGAAGCGTACCGGCCCAGCAGAAGCTTCAGATAATCGTCCAGATGGCGCACACTGACGTAAACGCCGTTCTGCCAGTCCTGGTACCACAGGTCAAAGACCGCTTTTAAAAAATAAGCGTACGTATCCGGCGAAAGCTGCCAGTCTGCCGTGTGTCCCGGCGGGATATCCGCAGGCGGAATATACGGGGACGGTGACGGAGCCTCCTGGATGCCGCGTCCGGCCAGGCGGACATCCGCAGGTCCGATGCACGGGATAAACTGCAGATACGCAGCTCCCAGCCCTTTCATATACCGGTAAACCTGCTGCGGCTTTTTCGCGGCCTGCTCCGTCACGACGCACAGCAGGTTTGTCTCCACCTGATGTTCCCTCAGCAGGTTCCAGGCGCGCTCCACACGCGGGGCCGTACCCGCGCCGCCGCGGTCAGGCCGGTTGGCGTCGTGGATCCGCGGCGTCCCGTCAAAGGACAGTCCGACCAGAAAATGATTCCCGGCAAGGAATCCGGCCCACCCCTCATCGAGCAGCAGACCGTTCGTCTGTATGGCATAGGAAACTGCCGTTCCTCTCCTTTTTTTCTTTCGGACAAGCTCTGTAAACCTTCTGAAATAGGGAAGACCCGCCAGCGTGGGTTCCCCTCCCTGAAAAGTGATTCCAAGGGAAGATTTTGCTTCCGCGCATGCCCTCTCGATCAGCAGTTCCATCGCCTCCTCTGACATGATCCGCATATTCAGTTCCTCATAACGGTCTGTCTCATCGCGGTAAAAGCAGTACCGGCATGCCATGTTGCAGAGGCCGGAGGCAGGTTTCACCAGAAGATTCAGATTATCCATTCGGCCGTTTCCCCTCTGTCTTTTCAATCCAGCGGAATAGTTTTTCCTTCAGTTCCCGTTTTATGTCCTCATATTCTTTTTCCTCAATCAGGTTATGGAGCTCCCATGGATCTTTACGCAGATCGTAGAGATAATCGTCCTCATAATAGTCCGCCGAGGCCTGCGCGCCTCCGTCGATGCCCGGCGCGTACACCGCGTACTTGTAGTCCGGCGTGCGGATCACGCGCCCCACGCGG
>CANQEC010000322.1 GCA_947594335.1 uncultured Lachnospiraceae bacterium | reverse complement strand
CGTTGCGGTCAAAGTCGCCGACCGCATGGCCGTTCAGCCGGATGCAGCCGTAATTCACATCATAGAAGCGCATGAGCAGCTTCACCATGGTCGTCTTGCCCGCGCCGGTCGGACCGACGATCGCCACCATCTGCCCCGGCTTTATCTCGCTGTTGAAATCATGAATGATCACCTTGTCCGGATTGTAGCCGAACTGCACATGCTCAAAGGACACCTCGCCCCTGATGACTGCCGGATCAGCCGGGTTTTCTGTAGTCTGGACTTCCTCCTCCTCGTTCAGGAAGGCGAAAATACGCTCGGCCGCGGCCGCCATGGACTGCAGCAGATTTGATACCTGCGCCATCTGCGTGATCGGCTGCGTAAACCGCTTCACATACTGGACGAACGCCACGATATCACCGATCTCGATGGTTCCGGCAGCCGCCAGCATCGCGCCTGAGACGGCGACAGCCACATAACCAAGGTTGCTGACGAAATTCATGATCGGCTGCATCAGACCAGATAAGAACTGGCTCTTCCACGCCGATTCAAACAGGACTCCGTTGATCTTTCTAAATTCTTCCAGTTCCTTATCCTCACGGTTGAACGCTTTCACCACATCGTGCCCGGAAAAGGTTTCCTCGATCTGCCCGTCGATCCTTCCGAGATATTCCTGCTGCGCGATGAAATACTTCTGCGACTTCTTTACGATTCCCATCACCAGCAGCATGGATACCGGCAGGATCAGCAGCGTGATCAGCGTCATGAGCGGCGAGATGGACAGCATCATGACGAGAACGCCCACCAGCGTACAGACCGACGTAATCAGCTGCGTGATCGACTGGTTAAACGCCATGCCCAGCGTATCGACATCGTTGGTGATCCTCGAAAGAACGTCGCCCACGGAATTTCGTTCAAAATAAGCCAGCGGCATCCGGTTGATCTTCTCGCTGATATCTCTTCGCATCCGAAAGCTCATATTCTGGGACATCTGCGTCATGATCCAGCCCTGTGCAAAAGAGAAAACAGCGCACAGCGCGTAAATCCCCATCAAACTCAGGAGAATACTGCCGATCTTTCCAAAATCAATGCTGCCCGTCCCGGAAAGCTTCGCGATCAGACCGCCAAACAGCTCCGTCGTCGCGTTTCCCAGGATCTTCGGACCGATCACATTGAAAATCGTGGAAGCGACCGCAAAAACCGCGACTGCCGCAAGCCCGATCTTGTAGACGCCCATATAGCGAAGCAGATTCTTTATCGTTCCTTTAAAGTCTTTTGCCTTTTCCCCTGGCATACGGCCCCGCCTCCGCATGGGTCTTCTTGCTTCAGCCATTTACAGCCCCTCCTTTCAGCGCGCTCTGAATCTCTTCCTCCGAAAGCTGCCCTCTCGCAATCTCCAGATAAGTCTGGCAGTTCTCAAGCAGCTCTCTGTGCGTTCCCCTGCCCACAATACGTCCGTCTTCCATAACCAGGATCTGATCAGCATGCAGGATCGTGGAAATCCTCTGCGCAACAATGACCACCGTGGCATTTCGGACCTGCTCTGCAAGCGCACTTCGCAGCGCCGCATCTGTCTTGTAATCGAGCGCAGAGAACGAATCGTCAAAAAGGAAAATCTGCGGATGCTTCGCGATAGCTCTCGCGATGGACAGCCTCTGCCGCTGGCCGCCTGATACATTGGAACCGTTCTGAGCGATATCCGACTGATATCCGGTGGATTTCGATTCAATGAATTCCGCCGCCTGCGCAATTTTCGCAGCCGTTTCCATATCGCCGTCTGTAATCTGTTCTCCCCCGTATTTCAGGTTGCTCTCAACCGTACCTGAAAACAGGATTCCCTTCTGCGGCACGTAGCCGATGCTGTCCCTCAGCTTCTTCTGGCTGATCTCCCGTATATCGATCCCGTCCAGTGTGATGCTTCCTCCCGAGACGTCATAGAAACGCGGGATCAGATGGATCAGCGTGGATTTCCCGCATCCCGTGGAGCCGATAATCGCCGTCGTCTTTCCCGGCTCTGCCGTAAAGGAAATATGCTCCAGAACAGGCGACTGGGCGCCAGGATACGCGAAGGAAACGTCCGAAAACACAAGCTCTCCTTTTATGTGATCCAGCTCCTGATCCCTCGTAACGGAAGCATCCGTCAGGGAAATCTCCGTCTCCAGAACCTCCTGGACACGATCGGCCGCGACACCGGCGCGCGGCAGCAGAATGGAGATCGCCGAGAGCATCAGAAAGCCCATGATGATTACCATCGAATAGGTGATAAACGCGGTCAGATCGCCGACCTGTACGTTTCCGGCATCCACGCCGTGACCGCCTACCCAGACGATCAGCACCGAGACGCCGTTCATGATCAGCATCATAAACGGCACCATAAAGTTCATGACCCGGTTCGTAAACAGCTGCGTCTCAAAAAGATCGGTATTTGCCTTCGCAAAGCGCGCTTCCTCATATTTCTGACGCCCGAAGGCCCGGATCGGCATCACACCGGTCAGCAGTTCCCTGGATACCAGATTCAGCCGGTCCACCAGCTGCTGCATGATCTTAAATTTCGGATAGACGACGGCAAACAGGATCGCGACGCATACCCCGAGCGCGATAACCGCGACGACAATGATCCAGCTCATGGAGGAACCCGTCTGGATCACCTTTATGACGCCCGCCACCGCAAGGATCGGCGCGTAGGTCACCATCCGCAGCAGCATGACCGTCAGCATCTGCACCTGCTGAATATCGTTGGTGCAGCGCGTGATCAGGGACGCCGTGGAAAACTGCTCGATCTCCGCGCTGGTAAAGTTCATAACCTTTGTGTAAAGCCTCTCCCGCAGGTTTCGTCCGATCCCGGCGGAGACTTTAGCCGCGATATACCCCGTCATGACCGCCACTGTGGCCATGACCAGCGCCATCGCCAGCATTTTGATCCCGACTTTGAAAAGATACGCGCTGCGTATCTCATTCAGATCTATGCCCTGCGCCTCATATTCCGCCGCGACATAGCCCATCGCCGCCTGATCCAGAAAAGAATCCGTCATCCCCTCCATCT
>CANQEC010000321.1 GCA_947594335.1 uncultured Lachnospiraceae bacterium | reverse complement strand
CGACGGAGAAGGAGCTTTCAGATGCACTGCATCAGATTCCTCACATTACCAGCATTATATCTTATGTGGATATGGCAGGAGCGGAGATTCCGGAAGAGTATCTTGATCCGGATACGCTCGCGCTGCTGGAGTCGGAACATTACAGCAGAATGGTGCTGACGGTGGATGTCGATTATGAGGGAGACGAAACCTTTTCACTGGTAGAGACGATCCGGAATACGGTGGAAGACTATTATCCGGACGGCTGGTATCTGGCAGGACAGGGAGTCAGCACGTATGACCTGAAGGATACGGTAACCGCAGATATGACAAAAGTGAATCTGCTCGCGATAGGCGCGGTGTTTTTTGTACTGCTTTTATTGCTGAGGTCTGTATTCCTGCCGGTGATCCTGGTACTTGGCATCGAGACGGCGATCTGGATCAACCTTTCGATTCCCTATTTCATGGACTCGCCGGTCTTCTACATCGCTTATCTGATCATCAGTTCGATTCAGCTGGGAGCGACCGTGGACTACGCGATCCTGCTGTCCGACCGGTACAGGGAATACCGGGAAGAATATGACAAAAAGCAGTCCATTATCGAGACGATCAGCGCCGTGAACGTTTCGGTCATGACGAGCGGCAGCGTGCTTGCAGTCGCCGGTTTCCTGATCGGCTATATCTCAACGAACGGCCTGCTGGCACAGCTTGGGAAGCTGCTCGGAGCGGGGACTCTCTGTTCGATCGTGATCGTGCTGTTTGTCCTGCCGGGGCTGCTTTATCTGCTGGACCGGCTGTTTGTGAAGAGAAAGCCTCATGATGTCAGATCGGCCAGAAAGCGCGCGGCTTAGGCGTGATTTGAGGTCCAAAGAGAAAAATTCAGGGAAAATCCCGGAGGAAGGTTTCTGACGAATTCTTCTCAGAAGCAAAAAGCAATTGATGGAAATTTCCCTGATGATGCTGTGAAGAACTGAAAGCAGGCGTTCGGGTACAGACTTTGAACCGTTGAGACGAAAAGCAGAAAATAGAATGTTGATTATATCAGTATAGATGAAACGGGAGATGGAAAGATATGAACAGAAACAGACATTTGAAAAAAGCAGCGGCGGCGGCGCTGTGCGTTACTTTGACAGCGGGCGGCGTTTATCCTGCGCAGGCGGCGGAACTGCCGTTAAAGGACGAAAACGTTTACGCAAACCTGAATCAGGACGGCAGCGTTTCCGACATTTATGTCGTGAATGAATACATGCTCGATGAGGATTGTGTGATCGAGGATTACGGAGATTATACAAATCTGAAAAATCTTTCCTCGAATGAGGAGCTTCAGGTTTCTGACGGAAAAATTACCGTGAAGGCGCAGAAAGGGAAGTTCTTTTATCAGGGAGAGATGGAGCAGGCGCTCCTTCCGTGGAAGATTGCGATCGGCTATAAGCTGGACGGGGAAGAGATCCCGGGGGAGGAGCTTGCCGGGAAAAGCGGAAAGCTTGAGATTACTGTGTCCGTGAAAAAAAATCCGGATTCGGAAGACGAATTTTTTGATAATTACCTGGTGCAGGGAACGGTAACGCTTGATACGGATAAATGCTCCGATATCAGGGCCGAAGGGGCAACTGCCGCAAATATCGGAAAAAACAGGCAGCTTTTATATAACATCATGGCCGGACAGGAGAAGGACTTTGTGATAACGGCCAACGTGCAGGATTTCGAGATGGCAGCTGTCACGTTTCAGGCCGTACCGATGGCATTTGATATCGACAGCGATTCCTTTGACAGGGATTCCCTGACGGAGAAAACGGATGAGATCAAAGATGCCGCCGAAGATTTTGATGAAGGCGCGGATGATCTGAACGAGGGGATGGAGGAACTTGCGGACGGGGCTGACGAGCTGGAGAGCGGAGCCGAAGAGCTCAAAGACGGCGCCGGGGAGCTTTCCGACGGAACAGCAGAACTGCTGTCGGGAGCCTCTGAACTGTCCGGCGGAGCCGCGTCTTTAAGCAGCGGTATGGGTACCCTGACCGATGGGGCGGAATCTCTGAAAAGCGGGAGCAAGAGCGTCGATAACGGAGCGGGAGCGCTCAAAAAAGGAGCAAAAAAGCTGTCCAAAGGAGCAAAGGCCGCGGCAAAGGGCGGAGAAACGCTGAAAGAAGGAACAGAAACCCTGTCAGAGAACCTGGGGGAAATGGGAGAAGGAGCTGAGGAGCTGAAGAACGGACTGGATGCCCTGGCGGAGAAATCCCCGGATCTGGCGGCAGGATCCTCAGCGATAGCCGAGGCAATGGGGCAGATACAGGAGAATCTTGAAAGCATCTCCGTGGGAATCGAACAGATGCAGGCGCTGACAGACAGCTCGGCGCAGATTCTGGAGGGAATCCAGAATTCGGCAGAAGGAGCCGGGCAGGTGTCGGATGGCCTTGCGGCGATTCAGGGAAACTTCGGGGAGGAAGGAAGCATCAGCGCGCTGAAAACCCAGAATGAGGGAACGGCAGCTGAACTGAGGAGGTATGTCACCCTTGCCACGGCGGTCTGCGCGGCGGTATCTGAGGAGACGATAGAGAAGTACGCGGGAGATGTGGACGTGAGCGCCCTGATTGCTCAGGCAGGTGCGGTCGCGGATCTCCTGGACCAGAATAATGCCGCGTTTGACGCGGTGCAGGGAGGGCTTGACCAGGCCGCTGCCGGCGCTGCGGGCATTGACAGCGGGCTTGGAACGCTCGAAGAAAGCTATGCTGCCTTCGACGAGCAGATCCAGGGTCTGCCTGTCCTGCTGGAGAATATGATCACGGAGAAAATGGAACCCTTAAAGAGCGCGATCGGACAGCTGACCGCGGCGTGCGGAGCCCTGGATCAGGGAATTACTGAGTACACGGGAGGAACGGCATCCGTAAAATCCGGCTATGATACGCTTTACAATGCGCTGCTCCAGGTGGAGGAAGGCGTGGATACGCTGACAGAGGGAGCCGGCGATCTCGCGGAAGGAAACGCGGATCTTGCGGACGGCGCAAAAGAACTTTACAGCGGAACAAAAACATTAAAATCGAGTACGAAACA
>CANQEC010000320.1 GCA_947594335.1 uncultured Lachnospiraceae bacterium | reverse complement strand
GCTGACCGCTCCATCCTCCGAAACCGTCCGCAATTCTCCGCCTGCCTCCTCGCAGTAGGACAGAAAGCTTTCCGGCAGGATTACCGCATCCAGTTCCCCCTCTGACCATCCGAAGAAGAACTTTTCATAATCACTCTCATTGTTCCCCTTCTGTTCATGACCTGTATAACTGATGTGGTAATCGGAATCCACGCGCACCGTTTTCGGGTCCAGGTCCAGCACCCCGGCAAATTCATCGGCCAGGGCGCTGTCTCTCTCATAGTCCACCGTTTCATTTACAATAACGCAGGCGAATGAAACCATCCGCCTGCCTGCCGTAACATGGTATACTGCCAGCACCAGCAGTCCGATCAACAGAAAGGAGAGCAAAATATGATACCAGTAATATTCTGCGATATATTCCGCCCGTTCTCCCGGATCCATGTCCTTTGTCGCGGTCCGGATATCGCGGATCCATCTGCGTATAAACATAACATTGCCTCCCTGCTGTGATCTTCTTCTGCATATCTCGTCCATTTTTGCAGACCGAAAGCAGAATTTCCGGTTTCTGCAGCGCATCTGCCCCGGCTCGCGCAAAACCGCTTCAGCCCTTGACCGCGCCTGCCGCCATACCGCTGTACACCTGTTTCTGGAAGATCAAAAAGAACACCAGAAGCGGGATGATCGTAATCAGCACGCCCGCGCAGATATAGTTGTATTTGCTCCCGTAAGGCCCTGTGAACGTGTACAGCGCCGTGGAAATCGTGCGGAGCTCCGGCCTCTGCAGATACAGATTAGATGCATAATATTCGTTGTAAACACTCACTCCCTTGAGCACTACGGTCGTCATGATCGCCGGCTTTAAGAGCGGGAACAAAATCCGGAAGAATACGCCAAAATACGTACAGCCGTCCATCGTCGCGGACTCGTCCAGCGAAACCGGAAGATTCTCAAAGAACTGCAGGAACAGGTAAATGGATATGATATCCGTTCCCATCAGCACGATCATGTAGCCGTACAGATGATTGATCAGCCCGAGGGAATACATGATCTGATAGATTGTGACCTGCATCGCGATGCCCGGAAGCAGAGACGCGAACAGAAACAGACTCTCGATCAGATTTCTTCCCGGGAAAGTAAACCGGTTCAGCACATACGCCAGCATGGCGCTGATAAAGACGGAGCATACAAGAACGACGATCAGCACAAGGATCGTGTTCAGGAAGCACCGCAGCATGTTCGCTTTTACGATCGCTTCCTTAAAGTTTTCCAGATAGAGGAAAGATTTCGGCAGCTCCAGAACCGAACCGTGCGTGTATTCTTCCTCCGTCTTGAACGCGGTAAATACGCAGACCGCGACAGGAATCACCGCCACCAGAGAGGCAAGGGTCAGCATCACATATTTCAGCACATCAAAAACCGTTCCCAGAAAAGATTTTTTTAACTTAATCATGCCCTGGCCTCCTTTTTCTTCCGCGCTTTTTCCGCTTTCTTCCTGGCTCTTGCCGCGCTCTTTGACTCGTCCTCCGTTCCATTGTTGAAGACGTACTTAAAGAACAGCCTCTGTCCGATCGTGCAGAGAATAATCAGCGCAAGCAGGACAATCGCCATCGCGCTCGCAAGTCCGACCTTCTGTGTCTCATGCGCCACAGAGTTCATCTGAACAAAGTAAGTCGCCGTTCCGAAACTTCCGTTTGTGATAACGTAAGGCGGCTCGAATGCGGAGAGGCAGCCGCTGACACAGAGAATGATGTTCAGCACGATGATCGACTTGATACTCGGGAGAATGATATAGCGGAACTGCTGCCAGCGGTTGCAGCCGTCCAGGGCCGCCGCCTCATACAGATCCGAATCCACGGACATCATCGCGCCCAGAAACAGGATCACGTTCTGTCCGGTATACCTCCAGACTGAGGTCGCCGCCAGCGCAACGTTGTTGATCTTCGTATCCTGCAGCCACAGTGGAAGGTCCTCCAGCTTCCAGCCGAACAGCTGCAGAATCGTATCGAGAACATAACCGTGGAAATAGAAGAATTTAAAGATAAATCCTATGGCGATACCACAGATCAGATACGGGAAGAACATTGCGGCCTTGAATACCGCCTCCCCCTTTACCTTAAATACGAACAGACTCGCGAACAGCAGGGCAAGCGCAAGCTGTACAACGCCGCCGCCCATATAATAAAGACTGACCAGAAGAGAGCCGAACAGCTCCTTGTTCTGGAACACTCTGCGGTAATTGGCGAGACCGACAAACCGGCGCTCACCTATGTACTTCATGTTATAAAAAGAAAACTGGATCATTTTCGCAAATGGGATGTACGTGAACATAAGCAGCAGAAGCAGCGGCACGGCCATAAATGTAACAATGACAAGGACGCGCTGAACATCTCTTTTTAAGAACCACTGCTTCAGGGAAGATGATCCGGAAACAGACTGCTGATTCATTTTTCCACCTCCTGACAGCTGCCGCCCCCTGTCCGCACGGACAGGGGGCGGCGGATCCTTCCGTTTATTCTGTAACCTCCACGCCCACATAATCCTGAGCCTCTGTCCATCTCTCGTTCCATTCGTTCATGATATCGTCGAACGGCTCTCCGGAGAGCGCTCCCTCCACAACCTTCGCGACATTCGCGTCCGTCAGAACTTCAGATTCGTTTGCAACTTCATTCTTCAGACCCGGCTCTTCTTCCTTCGCGTTTGTCATCATCTCAAGGCCGTCAAAGTTCGCCAGACTGTCCGGCACTTCCTGATCCTTGCGCTCCGGGATGTTTCCTTCGTCTGCCATGATCGGGGACTCCTCGATCAGCCATTTTACATAGACCATGGATGCCAGCTGATTGTCTTCACTCGCGTTGCAATTGATGCCGTAGCAGTAGTTGGAGTTTACAAGAAGCGCCTGTACGCCGTTCACCGTGATCGGCATCGGGATATAATCGATCGCATCCGGATCCTCCGCCAGATCTTTGCACTGATTAATCGCCCAGCTCTGCAGAACCATCGTCGCGATCTCGCCGCTGCCGATTCTCGCCTTGGAGCTCTCCCAGTCGGT